>NZ_JAGHEW010000077.1 GCF_017889095.1 Thomasclavelia sp.
AAAGATTATCCAGTTGAATTTTTCTCATTTAGTTATTATCGTTCGACTACTTATGATAAAGAAGTTGGCTTAGAAAATAATACCGGTGGTTTAATGGGTAGAGATAATCCATATTTAACTGGCTGTTCACCAAAGCCATGGTGCTGGCCAATTGATCCTAAAGGAATTCGTTATGTTTTAAATGTTTTATATGACCGCTATCATTTACCATTATTTATTGTTGAAAACGGTATTGGGTTAGATGAAAGTTTAGATGAAAATAATAAAATCAATGATACTGATAGAATTGAATACATTGAAGATCATTTAAAATATGTTTATGAAGCTGTTTTAGATGGTGTTGAAGTAATGGGATATTTATATTGGGGGCCTATCGATATCGTTTCAGCTGGAACTGGCGAAATGAAAAAACGTTATGGTTTTATTCATGTTGATCGTAATAACGATGGAACTGGAACGCTTAAACGAACTAAAAAGAATAGTTATGACTGGTATAAGGAAGTCATTACAACTAATGGCGCGAGTATTTTAAACAAATCTTAGTTTTTCTAAGATTTGTTTTTTTAATTGTGGTATGATAATAACTAGAGGTGAGTGTCATGGATTTATCTAGTATCTTATTTGCGGTAATTGAAAAAGAAGATCCCGCGTCAACAAATTATATTATTGCCGATTACATTTTAAAAAACGCGATTAACCAGGATAATATTTCCACTACAGAATTAGCTAAAGCTTGTAATGTGTCTAAAGCATCAATTAGTCGTTTTTGCCGAAAAATTGGTCTTGAAGATTTTTGGGAATTAAAAATGCTGATTCGCGGTTTTAAACCAGGTAAAACTGTCACTCAAAAATATTCATTTAAGCAAACTACTGATGATGACGTAATTAATTTTATTGATGAATCAATTGATAAAATTACTCATTTTAAACATAATCTTGACCGTGTTTTATTAAATCAGATTACTGATGATATTAACCAATATCAAAATGTTTATTTAATGGGATTACAACAGTCAGCAGCAATTATTATTTCTTTGACTAACGATTTAATGGCTTTTCAAAAATATGTGATTCCTTTAATGGAACCAAAGAAAATAAAAGAAGTGTTAAAAAAAGCCACTGATCAAGATTTAATAATTATCTTTTCAGCAACCGCTTCTTTTTTTGAAAAAATATTATCAAGAAATATCATTAATCAAAAACAAACACCAAGAATCTATGTTATTTCAACCATTGAAGCACCTAAGTATTCATTTATTTATAAAAATATCGTCTTAGATGATGAATATAATTTTTCATCAAACTTATTAATGAATTTTTATGCCTCATTAATTGCTATTAATTTCAAACAGCTAAAATAAAAAGATATATCGCTTTGATATATCTTTAATCATTATTGCGAGGTGTTTTATGCCATAAAAGCGTATTTTCCTCATTAGAAAGACTAGTTAATAAATTAGCTTTCGCCTGAGGATATTTTAAATACAGTTCATTTAATAATTGTTTAAATTCTTCACGTTTAGTATGCTTATCCACTGGACAAGTCGATACTACTACAGGAATATTCGCTTCATTTACAGCGCTAACGATATCTGATTCAAAAGCATATACTAACGGGCGAATGAAATTCATTTCAGTTCTTGTTAGATACATTTTTGGTGTGAAAGTAGCAATTTTACCACCATAAAACATATTCATAAATAATGTTTCAACCGCATCATCACCGTGATGGGCAAAGGCTACTTTATTACAGTTATATTTTTTAGCCCCGTCAATTACTAATGCTTTTTTAAATTTGGAACAAAGCGAGCATTGCAATCTGCCATCAGGGGTCTTATTTAATTTTAAAATTTCATAAACATCGCTGGGTTCATGATATAATTCAATTTCATTTTTTCTACAAAATGCATCTACTTCACTAAAATCCATATTGGGAAATCCCATTTCAATATGAACACCAACGACATCAAATTTCACCGGAGCAAATTTTTTATACAACGATAAACAATAAAGCAGTAAAGTTGAATCCTTACCGCCAGAAACCCCAACACAAATTCGATCGCCATCCTGGATCAAATTAAATTCATTATCAGCTTTACGAATACAGCCTAAAACTTTTTTCATTGTCATTTTTATCACCGCAAATATTCTAATAAAAAAAATGAATTAAGTAAAGATATTTTAGCGATTTTATTAATGGTTTGCATTTTGTAATAAAAATAGGTAAAATGGGGAAGGTGATAAAAATGAACGGAATAATTATTATAAATAAACCAGCGGGAATGACTAGTCATGATGTCGTTAATCAAATAAGAAAAATATTTAAAACTAAAAAAGTTGGTCATTGTGGAACATTAGATCCAGATGCCACTGGGGTTTTAGTGGTTGCGATTAATAAAGCAACTAAAATATTACAGTTTTTAACTGCTGATAGTAAAGAATATATCGCAACGCTGTCTTTAGGTACCGCTACAGACACTTATGATGCCAGTGGCAAGATTATTGAACAAAAAGAATTTCAGCCTATTTCAAAAGAGATAATTTTAAAAACATTATCAAGTTTTACAGGAATTCAGGAACAAATACCACCAATGCATTCTGCAATTAAAGTCAAGGGTAAAAAATTATACGAATATGCTCGTAATCATGAAACAGTAGAAATACCTAAGCGTACAATTGAAATAAAAGATATTGAATTACTATCAGTTGATAATAATTTAATTCAATTTAAAGTAGCTTGTTCTAAAGGAACCTATATTAGATCATTATGTTATGATATCGCTAAAAAATTAAATTATCCTGGTCACATGGCTGCTTTGATTAGAAGTAAATCAGGTATTTTTTCAATTGAAGATGCTTATACTTTAAAGCAGATTGAAAATGGCGAATTTGAATTATTAACAATTGAACAAGCTTTAAGCAATTATCCAAAACTTGTCGTTGATGACGAAAATATTGTTTTTCATGGTAAAAAGATTAAATCAGATATTGATCATCAAGTTGCTATTTATAATCAAAATAATCAGATACTGGCAATCTATGGACCTGATGGCAATGGTTATTTAAAAAATATAAGAGGATTATGGTAATGGAAGTTATATATTTAAACCAAAATGATAAAAAAGAAATGTTACCAAGCTGTGCAGCTCTAGGCTTTTTTGATGGTATGCATTTAGGTCATTTAAAACTAGTTGAACAAGTAGAGCAAATTGGAAAACAGACCGGATTAAAAAAAGCTTTATTAACATTTGATCAACAGCCTAAAGCTTTTCTTACAAACCAGCCATTTAAATCATTAATGACATTAACAGATAAAATTGAATTTTTAAAAGCTTATAACTTTGATTACTTATTTGTCTTATCATTTAATCATGAAATTGCCAAGATGGATCCTAAACAATTTATCAATCAGTTTATTATTGGATTAAATATCAAACATGTTGTCTGTGGTTTTGATTTCCATTTTGGCAGTCAGGGAAAAGGTGATTGCAAATTACTAGAAGAATTAAAACAAGATGATTATCAAGTCAGTGTAATTGATAAATTAGAATATCAGCATCATAAAATTTCTTCTTCTTTACTGCGTTCATTATTGCAACGCGGTGAAGTTGAACAGGCAGCTAAATTATTAGGTCGAAATTATCAAGTAACCGGAGAAATCATTCATGGCCGTAAAAATGGTCATAAAATCGGTTTTCCAACGATCAATGTTGAAGCTGGTGCTTATGTTCTTCCCAAAGGTGGTGTTTATGGCGCTAAAGTAATCATTGATGATAATGAATATTTAGGGATGGCAAATATTGGTTATAATCCTACTTTTTTGGCTTTAGAGCAGTTGTCATTAGAAGTAAATATTTTTGATTTCGATCAGGATGTTTATGGAAAAATCGCTAAAGTTATTTTTTTAAAACGCATTCGTAAGGAACAAAAATTTCCTTCAGTCGATGATTTAATTAAACAGTTAAACCAAGATAAACAAAAAATAATTGAAGAATGTAGTTAAAAGTGTATTTACCTAGTTAAATATACTTTTTTTATAATTTGATAAATATTGGTAATACTAGTTAATGGTGATAAATGATGTTATATGTTTGGATAATTTTCGCAAGTTTTTTATGGGGCAGTAATGTTTTAGTGATGAAATATATGCTTGAATATACTTCACCGCTTTTTTTAGCACTTTTAAAAGTTTTACTTTCTTTATCAGCGATAGGGGCAATGATTAAATATAAACACATTCATTTTAAACACTATTCTTTTAAATTAACGTTATTGGTTTCTTTGTTGTCAATTACAATTAATTTTATTTTAACGTTTGCAGGTTTAAATTTGATTAGTGGAAGTACTAATGCTATCATTAATTCTTTAGCTCCCTTAACAACAATTATATTAGCCCGAATATTTTTTAAACAAAGGATTACCAAAAATCAAATTCTTGCTGTTATGATTGCCTGTTTTGCTTTTTTACTATCGATTGAATTTAAAATTACTAATTTATCATTAGGCCATTTATTAATGGTTAGCGGGATCATTGTATATTGTTTTGGTAATTTATTGATGCAGCATCATTTAGATCATAACGATAATTTACCCTTTACATTTAATTATCTTCTTTATGCTTTTGTTCAGCTTGTGATATTAAACTTAATTATTCCTGGTAATAATCAGTTAAATCAGATTTCTGTTTTATTATGGCTTTTATTTATTGCTTTTTCCGGAATTGGTTTTGCGATTATCCAAATTATTTATTTCCAGGCATTACATCAAATTGGCAGTATCAAAGCAAGTTTTTTACTTGGTTTAAATCCCATTTTTACTTATTTAGGATCATTATTTTTAAGTGAAAAGTTTGACTGGTATCGATTTTTAGCGATGGGTTTAATGGTTTTAGCAATGATCGTTGCCAATAAACAAAATAAAATAAACAAATTAAAATAAGCAAAAGCCATTAAAGTTACTTTTGCTTATTTTAATAACTGTTCAAATAATTTCATGATTTTTATCTGGGTCGTATCATCAACTTTTTCCGGATGCCATTGAACACCAATGATGTTGTCTTTTTCAATCGATTCAATAATTTTGTCTTCACTATAACTGCTAACTGTAAAGCCGGGGGCAACTTGGTCTATTGCCTGATGATGAAAAGAATTAGTCATAAAACTGTCCCCTAAATACTGATTGATCATTGTATTTTTTATCGAAGTAACTAAATGATGATAACCTTGCTGGCTATCTTGAAGATGATTTTGATATAATTTAGTTTCATTAATATCCTGGATCAATGTCCCACCAAAAGC
>NZ_JAGHEW010000078.1 GCF_017889095.1 Thomasclavelia sp.
AAAAAAAAGAAGTATCACAAAGATACTTCTACTTAGAATCTTTACTAATAATAAAACTTACACCAACATCATGATTTATAGCTTTTACTTTAAAGCCGTACATCGTACATGTTTTATAAACAATTGATAACCCTAAACCAAATTGTCCTTTGGTTCCTTTTTCATACGGCTGGAACAGAGCATCGATATCATCACTGTCAATTGGTTCACCATCGTTATATATTTCTAAATAATTAGCTTTTAATTCTATTTTAATTCTACTTTTTACATATCTAAAGGCATTTTCAATAATATTTTCAACACAGATTCGCCAGCATTCTTCATCGCCTTTAAAAGTTACAAAAGCTAGATCACTTTCAATTTTAATCTCTGGATGCATCCCTTGAAGCTGTAAAACAATATGATCGATCAATTCTTTCATATCAACTTCACTATCAATATTTTCACCACTAATAAAATCTAAACGATTTAAATATAATAGACTACGAACTTTATTATCTAATCGTTCAGCATTTTCAATAATAACATCCATTGATGAGTTTTTATCACCATAAGGATAAACATCGTCTTTAACACTTTGAGAATAAGATTTAATTAAAGCAATTGGTGTTTTTAAATCATGAGAAATATTATGGATCATTTCTTCTTTGATCTTATTTTGCTTATCAAGTTCTTCTTTCATCGTAACTAAAGAACTTGATACAATTCCAATTTCATCACCACGTTCAATCTTTAATTCACTTTCTTTATCATTACGAATATTTTCAATATATTTAGTAATTTGACGTAATGGTTTTATCAATGTACTTACCCAGACAAATACAACAATTGCCACTATAGCTAGTGCTAGATACATTATGTTGATAACTTGTTGCTGGAAAGCTGATACTAAATCAGATGAATAATCACTATAAACCAAAGAAATATAATAGATATTTTCATATTTAGTAATTAAATAATAAATTGTATCCCCCGAAAAATCCGTTCCTTTATCATGTAATAAATCTTTATCTTTTTTTATCACCATTGCCAAATCTTTAGCAAAGACATTATATAAAATCTTAGCGTCAGAATTGGAAATATTATTTGAATGAATCAAGGTTCCTTCATCAGGATAATATTTCATATTGTATATTTGTTTAGAATTTGCATTTTCAATTGGTCCATAATCATAATTATAATATATGTAACGTTTTTGAGCCACCTCTAAAGTATCATACATTTGATCATCAATAACACCTGTTAAGTTTTTATTAATTAAGGGAACTAATACTGTAATTATTACTATCGCAATTAAAACAAAAATTATGATTAGCTGGCGCTGCAATGAATATTTCTTTAACATTAGTCTAAACGATATCCAAAGCCATAGATAGTTCGTACATTAATTTCTGGCATTTTCTTTCTTAACCGTCTTAATGTATCATCTACGACCCGATCACTACCAAAGTAGTTTTCATCCCAAACTTTATTTAAGACTTGTTCTCGAGAAATCGCAAGTCCTTTATTGTTGATAAAGTATACTAATAAATCATATTCTTTAGTAGTCAAAACGATTTCTTCACCATTATAAAATACTCTTCTTTTTTCTAAATCAATATCATAACCATCCATTTTGATTCTTGAAGGATCATCATAAGAACGCTTAATTAAATTATTGATTCTAAGAATTACTTCTTTAATATTAAACGGTTTAGTTATATAATCATCAGAACCTTTTTCTAAACCAATGATTCGATCAAATTCTTGATCACGAGCTGACATGAAGATTATTGGCATTTTAGGCCGACATTCTTTAATCTCATTAAACAGTTCGAATCCACTAGCACGATCTAACATAATATCAATCAACCATAAATGAACATCGTCATCTTTATGTAATAATGCTTCATCATAAGTATAAAACGAATAAACAATATACCCTTCTTTTTCTAAATATGTTCTCACTAAGTCATTTAAGTTTTTTTCATCATCGATAATATTAATTCTAAACTGCATAAATTTCACCTCGTTTTTAATATAATATGAAATATTGCCATATTATATGGCAATATTATGTGATATTATGTTATTTTATCTTTTGATGACAAAGCCTTTTTCTTTCATCTTATTAACAATTTTTCCAACATTAACAAGACATTTTTCATCACTATCAGCTTCTACCATGACACGAACAACTGGTTCTGTTCCACTTTCACGAACTAATACTCTACCATTATCACCTAAATCAGCTTCAACTTCAGCAATAACTGCTCTTACATCAGGATCTTCTTGAGCTTCTTTTTTATCACGAACAGGAACATTTTTCATTAATTGTGGATAAATAGTAACTGCTTCTGCTAATTGGGCAATTGTACGTTTACTTTCAATTACAGCTTCCATTACTTTTAAAGATGTTAAGATACCATCTCCAGTAGTTGCATGTTTAGAGAAAATAATATGTCCTGATTGTTCACCACCTAAAACATGTCCGTTTTTAACCATATTTTCATTTACATATTTATCACCAACGGCTGTTTTTTCATATTTAATACCTTCTTTATCAAACGCTTTATAAAGTCCTAAATTAGACATAACTGTTGTAACAACTGTATCGTTAGCTAATTCACCACGTTCTTTTAAATATTTACCACAAACATATAAAATCAAATCACCATCAACAACGCGACCAAATTCATCAACGCAAATACAACGATCAGCATCACCATCATAAGCGAACCCAATATCTAAAGCATTTTCTTTTACATATTGTTGTAATACTTCAATATGTGTAGAACCGCAGTTAGTATTAATATTTAAACCATTTGGATCACTATTAATTACATACGTTTTAGCTCCTAAAGCATCGAAAACACTTTTAGCAATCGCACTGCTGGCACCATTAGCACAGTCTAATCCCACCCGATAGTTTCTAAAAGCTCTAGTTGGAATTGACATCAAATAGCCAATATAACGATTTCTACCAATTGAATAATCTAAAGCACATCCAATTTGATCTTTAGTTGCAAATGGAATTTCATCAGTTAAACCATCAATATATTGTTCAATTAAATTTTCAACTTTAGCATCCATTTTATAACCGTTAGAATCCAAGATTTTAATTCCATTATCATAATATGGATTATGTGAAGCCGAAATCATAATTCCACAATCAAATCCATCACTAGTAACAACATAAGATACTGATGGAGTCGTTGTTACATGCAATAAATATGCATCAGCTCCACTAGCTGTTAATCCTGATACTAAAGCATATTCCAACATATATGAACTTCTTCTAGTATCTTTTCCAATAACAACTCTAGCACGATCTCCATTTTGTGAGTAGTACCATCCAAGATAGCGCCCTACTTTATAAGCATGTTCAACTGTTAAGCCAACATTTGCTTCCCCTCTAAATCCATCTGTTCCAAAATACTTACCCATTTTTTATATCCTCCTATTGTCTTTTTAAGGTAATTGTAATATTTTCTGGAGAAACTAATCTTCCAGTTAGATATCCCTTTGATAAGGTTAAATTTACTTTAGCAGTATTTGTGCCTGATTTCAAGTTTTCTAAATCAATTGTCGCATTAAAGTCATTAATTGTAAGTTCTGACAGCATATCTGCAACGCCTTCTACCTCAACTGAAGCGGTATTTTGGCCATCAGCAAAAATAACTTCATAATTATTATTATTGTTGATGACATTGATTGGAATGCCGGAAATCGTTGACGTTGTCGTTTTTCCAACTCGAATATTAGCATCAATCGTATTAAATTCTAGCTTATTAATATTTTCAGTTCCCTGAATTGCTAGTTTAGAATAACTTTTATCACTGCTAAGTCCATTTATATCAATATCAACATAAACTTCATCAATACTATTTAAAAATTCCTGTTTACCATATATTTTAACTTTATCTTTTGATAATGAAATACTTTCTAAACCATAGCCATTTACAAATTGACCGCTATAGCGAGGTATTATTGATACTTCCTTACTGTAAGAAGAAACTTCACAGTTAACTTCAACGCTGCTAGGAATAATATCAACATCAACTTCTTTACCGCTGCGATCATAGGCATGAATCTTAGCTTTTTGATCAAAATTTTTAGTAACTCCATCTAAATCAATTACTGCTTTTACACTAGTAATTTTATCAATATTATCTTGAGAACCTTGAACTTCTACTTCATTATGTTCCATTGATTCAACAGATACTGAATATTTTTCATTCATTTTATCTTCATTAGTAAATTGATAGCCTAATTCAAATGTTTTAGTTACTTTTTGCGTTATTTTAACAGTTACTGTTTGTGGTACGATCATAACTTGCAAGTCACTAGGAAAACCTTCGCTTTTTAATTCAACCGTATGTTCTCCTTCTGATAATGAAGAAAGATCAACATAAACATTATAATTACTAGTGATTTTAGTAGTATAAATATCTAATGTCGGTCCTACTAAAGCAACGTTAACTGTTTCTGGTAAACCGACGACATCATAATCACTTTGCAAGCCTTCAACATCAATTGGCACATCATATAAATAATCACCACCATTAGGGGTTGAAAAAATATTTGTAATACTGCCATTGATTGTAAATAATAAGATCACTGCTAACATAAATGATAACAACCGCATGGAAAAATTAGATTGTAACATTCGATCCAAAAAAGCATTGATTGAATTCAAAGTTCGATAAAGTGCTTCATAAGCCTTATCGGTTACTTTAATTCCATCATCCGAATTTTTTGGTTTAGCCGTTTTTTTATCTTCCTCTTTTTTTTGTTCTGATTTTTGTCTAGTTATAAAATTCAAAAAGAAATCGGTTGTTGAATCCTTTTTGATTGGATTTTTAGGATTATCTTTCTTTGGCAATTTACTCACCATCCTTATCTTTAGAATTAAACCAGTCTAATTCATTAACTAGACTTGCTCTTAATTCTTTACGGGGAATTTTACGCAATTTTCCATTAGTAGCAAATGAAATAGTTCCCGTTTCTTCCGAAACAACTACCGTTAAAGAATCTGTGATTTCACTAATTCCTAAAGCCGCCCGATGTCTTGCTCCATATAAAGGGCTTAGCTCCTGATTAGTAGGCGGATAAAAAGCCGCCGCACAAACAACCCGATCATCTTTAATTATCGTCGCCCCATCATGTAACGGTGTTCCTTCCCAAAAAATTGTTAAAAATAATTCAGATTTAATATCAGCATTAATTTTAGTACCGGTATTAATATAGTCAATCAATGAATGACTACGCTCAAAAGTGATTAAAGCTCCGGTTTGATCTTCTGATAATTTTGTAATCGCTAAAACCAATTCGTCCATCAAGCGTTCTTTTTCATCATCAGAAATCCGATCATGTTTAATTTCATTTTTTGTTTGCCCTATTTTTTCTAGTAAACTTCTAATTTCCGGCTGGAAAACAATGATAACAGCAACAACGCCCCAGGTTAAGACTGTATCAACTAAATAGTCCATCGCACTTAATCCAAAGAAACTAGTAATTAGTTTTAATATCAAGATCAAAAGAACGCCTTTAAACAGTTGCATCGTTCTCATATTTTGCTTCAATACCGAAATTAATAAATAAATAACATACCACACCAACAATAAATCAATAATAGTTCTAATCACATTAAAGATTGAATTCAAATTAAATGTAAATGCGGATATTAATAACATTATCAATCACCCACTTTCTTTACCATTATACCATTATCATATTTAAAATAAAAACCCTTTATCTAATAATTAAAATTCTTTAAATGACATTTTTTAACAACAAAATCATAAAAATATTATTTAACATTTTCTATCATTAGCGTTATACTTTTACTAGGAGGAAAGAAAAATGTTAGATAATAAAGTTATTACATTATTAAACGATCAAGTAAACAAAGAATTCTACTCAGCCTATCTATATCTAGATTTTGCCAACTTTTATAAAGATAAAGGATTAGATGGTTTTGCCAACTGGTATCAAATCCAGGCACAGGAAGAACGTGACCATGCAATGTTATTTATTCAATATCTACAAAATAACAACGTTCCTGTTACTTTAGAAACGATTGCCAAGCCAGATAAAAAATGTGAAACCCTAAAAGATCCATTAGTTTTTGGTTTAGAACATGAAGAATATGTAACTAGTTTAATTCATAATATTTATGATGCTGCTTTTCAAATCAAGGATTATCGTTCAATGCAGTTTTTAGACTGGTTCATTAAAGAACAATGTGAAGAAGAAACTAATGCTAATGATATGATCAATAAATATGATCTGTTTGGTAGTGATTCTAAAGGTTTGTATATGTTAGATAACGAATTAAAACAACGCGTATATAGCGCCCCATCTTTGACATTATAAAAATACTACAGTTTTTGTAGTATTTTTTATTGATATAAATTATCGATCACTTGATGAATTATCAATAATAAAAGTGTAAAACCAAGCCAGATAAATAAATTAATTTTTAAAACAATATCTTTCATTACCAATAAGAAAACAACAGTTATCAAAAATACCGCTAAAACACCCAAAACAATAAACATCTTTTTTCGCTTTGAAAAAGAATTAAATGAATTCTTACAAATATATTCAACAATGCCAAATGATAAAAAAATAATAAAAGCTAATTGAATTATCGATGAAAACGATGTTTGAATATTAACATTTAATCGATTACTAACTAATAAATCTTCGATTAATGAAGTGACCAGTAAAATTACGGACATTATTGCTACATATAGACATAAATTACCAAAAGCAATAATTATTCTTTGTTTATAGGTTAATAACGGTAATTCTTTGATCAAAGTATCGCAAAACTCCTGATAATTATCACCAATTACTTCAGTTGAATTTAAATTATTATTTTGACCATTTAAAAGCATCAAAACAATATCTTTTCTAACTCTTTCTTGATTTTCTAAAGAAATTGGAAACGACCTAATATAACATACAATATCAGTAAGTACATTATTATTTTCTTCATTTAAATCCCGTTCCAATAAAGCATTTTCTTTCAATAACTGCTTAACCTTTTTACTCATTAATATCCATCCCTTCTAATAACTTACTAACCGCCTGATTTAATTCATGATAATTGTTCTTAAAATTCTCTAATTCACTTTTCCCCGTTTCCGTTAAATAATAATATTTGCGTTTTGGTCCCTGATTAGATTCTCTAATTTCAAAGCTAATTAATTCACCTCTTTGTAAACGCAGTAATAATGGATAAATTGTCCCTTCAGAAATTTTACCAAAACCATATTGTTCTAACTTTTGCGTTATTTCATAGCCATATAAATCACCCTGATCAATAATCACTAAAATACAGCCTTCCAATATCCCTTTTAACATTTGAGAAGGTATCATCTAACCACCTACCTTGTAATGCAATATACCTCTATCTATATTGTAATACAAGGTAGTGAAATAGACAACAAAAAAACAGAAGTTTAATAACTTCTGTCTAATATAACTGATTAATTTTTTGTTTTGCAGTTTCTACTGTTGAATCAATTGGCACCATCATATATAAATTAGATCCATAAATAGGTGAATATAATGAAGCCCCATTTCCATCAACACTAATACTTTCAATATTCCATGAACTCATATCACTAATTTGCATTCTAAGTAAACTGATCATTTGATCATCAGTTAAATTAGTTTGGAATGTAGAATGTAATGAATTTAATAAACTCATGTAATTAGTAATAATTGATGGTGAAATTACTTTATTAATAATACCAGTAATTACTCGCATTTGATTACGACCACGTTCTTTATCACCTTCAGCAAAAGCATGTCTTTCACGAGAGAATGTTAATGCCTGCGTACCATTTAAATGGATATTTCCTTGAGCAAATTGACCAAAAGCTCTTGGATTATCAACATTAATACCACCAATAGCATCAACGATATCAATTAAACTAGTGAAGTTGACCCGAACATAGTAATCAATATCAACACCAAAGTAATTTTCAACATTTGTCTTAGTTTCTTCAACCCCATATAATCCTGAATGTGTTAATTTATCACGTTTACCGCCTAAAACATTAAACGGAACATAGTAATCACGTGGAATACTAGTAAGTAATATTTGTTTAGTAGTTGGATTTACAGTAACGATCATATTAACATCAGAACGAGATTTCGTACTAATTGTTCCATAAGTATCAATACCACTAATATAAACACTAAATGTATTTTTTGTTAAATCAGTATTAGTAGTTGTATTAACTTCAGTTACATAATTTTTAGTATAAATAACTCTTGTTTCATCACTGAAATTTTCATAATCTTCTTCAATAATCGCACGATAAGATTCATTCATGATCAAACAGCTAACTTCACCACTATATAAAGCATTTACCCAAGTAAGCACGCCTGGATAACGTTTAACATCAGGTGTTTCACCATTAGTTGCTTTGATTGTAGAAACCATCTTGTCAACATATTCATCTTCAGTAGCTAAAGTTGAAAATACTTTACCTTTTAAATCCTCAACATATTGATAAGAACTATCTTTTAAAACGACCACTGATACAACATCAGTATCTTGAGTTGTTGATACATTACCAAGTGTACCAACTGTTTGCATATAAGTGTAGTTTCCAACAAATAAAACAGCACACAATAATACAATTAATACCTTACCAACGATTCTAACTGGCTTTTTCTTACTTTTATATTGCATTAAGACCATTGCTACCCATAATAACGCTAGTAATACTAATGCAATAACAATATATTTAGTTGGCAAGATTCGATATCTAACTACCTGATAAATTAACCAAATAGTTGGTATTGCAAGCAAGATCATAAAATATGTTCTAGCATCTTTAAAAATCTTTTTTATTTTTCGCATTCTTTGAACATTGCTGATATTCTTTTTCATATTACCCCTCCATGACATGCCAATTATACTTCATTTAGCATATCATGACAATCTTTGTTTGTCAAAATTGTCATACATATATCATATTATTTTAATATTTTATCTAAATTTTTCAGTTTCTTAGCTAGTTGTTGTAACCTATGTAATTGATCATCATCAAATTCACCATAATATGGTTTCCCTAAAAGATTATTAGGTTTGTTTTTACCATGATAATCAGATCCCATCGTTAAAAGTAAATCAGGATATTTCTTACTAATTTGCCACAATAGATCAATTTCATAGCGTTGATTAGATGGATGAAAGCATTCAAAACCATCAATTCCTTGATGATAACATTCATCAATAAAATCATTAATTTTAGCACCAAGATCATATTCACCAATATGACCAATAATCGCAATTCCATTACATTGATGAACAATCTTGATTGCTTTAAACAAATCAATTGGTACTTTAGCGACAAAAAAGATACCATCTTCATTAATATAATCATTTAACGCTTCTTGAAATGTAGCTACGATCCCTTTATTGGCCAAATATTTAGCAATATGAACTCGATTTAAATTTTGTTTTTTAGATATCGTTTTACTAAACTCATAAAACTCAGCTATTGAAAGCTGTGGATATCTATTAATCAATTTTTCTAATATTGCTTCGTTTTGATGTTGTTTTATTGCTTTATATTCATCAATTAATTGTTTTAACGGTATAAAGCGCTTATCATTAAAGTCATTATCTAAATTAAAATATGAAAGCAGATGAATTTCATGACCGTGTAAATTCGTTGATATTTCAATTCCGGCTAATGATGGCTGTTGATATTTTAAGCATGTCTGTTTAAATTCATCAATTCCTTCAATCGTATTATGATCAGTTAAGGCTATTAAACTAATTTTCTTTTCTCTTGCCTGTTTAACTATTTGTTCCGGTGTATCACTGCCATCGGAATAATTACTATGGATATGCAAATCAACTTGCATTAAAACTACCCCCTTATTGGAAACGCTTTCTCGTTTCTTAAAAGATTATACCGCAGTTTCCAATAAATTACATATTTTTTAATAAAAACATCTTAGAAAATTATCTAAGATGTTTCAATACAACATATTTATTTTATATCAAATCACTAATCCTTGATCAATACCACACTTTTTCCAATAACTTTATGCTCTTCCATATTTTGATGAGCTTCGCCTATCTGATTAAAATCATAAACCTTACCAATAACAGGCTCAATCTTATTTTCATTGATAAAAGCAAACATTTCATCAATTAATTGCTGGGTGGGAAAATTACTATAAAATGAGCTTAAATAAACACCATTAGGAATATCTTTAATAGGATCAAAGTGATTAAATGCATATTGACCACCTAATACTCCCGTATGACAAACAATTCCATGTTTTTTAACCAAACTCATTGATTCTTTTAAAGTTTTACAGCCAATTAATTCCAACACTTTATCTACC
>NZ_JAGHEW010000007.1 GCF_017889095.1 Thomasclavelia sp.
ATTGTTTATCTTCATTAGTTAAAAGATTGATATTTTTATTAAAAATGGAAATATCACCACTATCTATTTTAACTAAACCTAAAATAGCCTTAAAAGTTGTTGTTTTCCCCGAACCATTTTGACCAATTAAGCCAGTGATTGTTCCTGGTTTGACTGTTAGGGAACAGTTTAAGGTAAATTGGGGATATTTTTTTGTTAAGTTAGTAATTTCAAGCATAATCATTCCTCCAAAATAAGTTCAAATAAAGCTGTTAATTCTTGCTTGCTAAAGCCATAGTGACGAGCTTTTTGGATAACTGTTTCTAAATCTTTTTCAATTTCTTTTTTTTGCTCTTCTAAAAATATTTCTTGATTAATGGTTTTTACATAAGTACCTTTACCATGAACAGTAGTTGTAAAACCATCTTGTTCCAAAATGTCATAGGCCTTTTTGACAGTTAAAGCACTTATTTTTAGTTCTTTAGACAAAGCACGAACCGAGGGCAAAATATCATTTTCTTTTAAACTGCCATTAATAATTGCGGTTTTGATTTGATCGATAATTTGCTCATAAATAGGAATCATCGATGTGTTGTTAATTATTATTTGCATAACTACCTCCTATCTATAAACAGTATATAACAGTATATAACTGTTGTCAACTGTTATATACTGTTATATAAAAAAACAAGACCGAAGTCTTGTTTTATAAATTTCGAGCAACTTCATAACTATCCCAAATAGCACCACGGATATTACGAACATCACGACTATCACCAACATTAAATACTTCTGGATAGTCATATTTAATTTGATCATACAAAGTATGATTGCTTCGATAACCAACAGCTAGGATAACTTGGTTACAGTTAATTATTTCATCAGTTAAAGTAACGCTATCTGGTTTGATGGCAGTAACACATTGATTAGCTTTGATTTTTACATCATGGAAAGCCAATAAATCACGTAACATAAATTCATTCATTGGTGGAAGTGGGGCACCAGATTTTAAAATATCTGGTAATGCTTCAACAATAGTTACATTTTTACCTTGTTTAGCTAAATGAAGCGCTAATTCACAACCAACTAAACCGCCACCAATAACAACGATATTATTTTCAGCTGGTACTTTTTCTAACATTACATCCTGGGCTAAAGCAGCATTTTCAACTCCGTCGATCTTAGGAACAACTGGTGATGAACCTTCACTTACAAAGATAGCATCAGGATTCATTTTTTCTAGCATTTCCTTAGTTGCCTTAGTATTTAACTTAACATTGACACCTAATTCTTCTAATTCAGTTGCATACCATTTAATTAAATCACGATCATCTTCTTTAAAATCTGGTACACCAGCTATTCTTAATGCGCCACCTAAAGAATCGTTGGCTTCAATCAAAGTAACATCATGACCGCGAATTGCACTAACTCGAGCGGCTTCCATACCACCAGGACCACCACCGACAACTACAACTTTCTTTTTAGTTTCCGCTTTTTTGATGCCAACTAATGATTCCCGACCACATTCAGGATTAACCGCACAGCTGCCAAGACCATGCTGTAATAAACGACCAAAGCAGCCATCATGACACCCTAGACAAGGACGAATGTTTTTAGCTTTATTAGTTTTTAATTTATTAACATAATCAGGATCAGTTAATAACGGACGACCTAAACCAACTGCATCGATGATACCATCGTTTAAAGCTTGAACTGCCATTTGTGGATCATCCATTCTTCCCGCTACCATTACCGGTACTTTACTTGCACCTTGAATTTGTTTGGCTAATGGTAAATACATTCCTTTATTAAAATACATTGGTGGATGAGCCCAGTACCAAGAATCATAAGTTCCCGCATCAGCATCAAATGCATCATAACCTGCTTCTTGAAGAATTTTTATAGCTTCGATAGCTTCATCAACATCACGACCTAATTCTTCAAATTCTTCACCTGGTAAACCGCCTTGACGTAATGCTTTAATATAACTTTTAATTGAAAAACGTAAAACAACTGGGAAATCTTGTCCACATTTGTTTTTAATTTCTTGAACAATTTCAATAGCAAAAGTCAAACGGCCTTTCAAATCCCCACCATATTTATCAGTTCTTTGATTAAATAAACTCATTGTAAAGCAATCTAATAAATAGCCTTCATGCACGGCATGAATTTCTACTCCATCAAAACCAGATTCTTTAGCCACTAAAGCGGCACTACCAAAATCTTTTACGATCTTTTCAATTTCCTCGGTTTTTAATTCTCGACATTCTACATTTGGCAACCAGCGATTAGTTGTTTTACTTGGGGCAACAAAATCACTTGGAGCAACGAAGTTAGGCAAAGCACTTCTTCCAAGTCCTGCTGTTAATTGTAAAAAGATCTTAGTATCATAAGCATGAACTCGATCAGTCATTTCCCGAGCCATTTTAGTATATAAAATTGGTAATTTATTAGGGCAAGGGAATGATGATGGTGCATGCGGTTCAATATCATTATCAACCCAGTTAGCACCTGTGATGATCAAGCCAACCCCACCTTTAGCTCTTTCAACATAATAATCAATACTTTGTGGTGTATAACATTGATTTTCATCGGTCATGACAATAGTTGCCATTGGTGCCATGAAAAACTTGTTTTTGATTTCCACATTACCAATTTTCATTGGTTCAAACAACGGTTTAAATACATCTTCCATATAATTTCCTCCTCAAATATAAAAATATGAACTTGTTCATATTAAAATGATAGCACTTACAACTTGTCATTTCAAGTATATCCATGTAAAATAAAGCTAATTATAATTGGAGGGTTCAATGAAAGATACAGGAAAACAAACAAGAGCAAAAATAATTCAAACGATTGAGGATTTAGTAGCAAAAAAGTCTCTCGATCAAATTTCAATTCGGGAAATTTGCCAAAAAGCCAATATTGCTGTAGGAACCTTTTACATTTACTTTTCTAGTAAAGAAGCAGCTTTGTTATATGTATATCATCAATTAGATGAACAATTTGAAGAATTAATATTGGATCAACAGCCATCTGATAACATTAAGACTATTTTAATTACCTATTATAATATGACTAAGTTAGAACCGCTACCAGTATATCGAACTTTATACTGTTGTCATTTAAGCTATTATGATGATTATTATTTTGATGAAAAACGACCAGTGTTTGTAGTTTTAAATCATGAAATATTAAAATTAGTCAATAATAAACAGGTAGCTAAAGAAATAACCTGGTTAGTCTTAGATTTTTGTCGGGGTCGGATTTTTAATTTTTTAATTAAATATCAAGATGATGTTGATAGCTGGATTGATGAGCAATTGCAGCTTACGATGAATTACTTAAAGTTTTTAATTAATGATAAAACATCAGGAGGGAAAATATGTATCAATATTTAGGGTTGATTGCGATTATTCCCGGGGTAATCTATTTTACTTATTTCATTAACCGTTTTTTACGTAATATATTGAATATTCATACCGTGCCGATCGTAGTTTTTACGATTGGATTAGTTGTACTGGTAATTTCATTTCCAGCGATAAATGTTTTAAATCTTTATGGTACGATTTATTATCATATTTTAGTAATTACATTAATTTTAGAGTTGTTTAATTTTGCTTTAAAGCGATATTTTGTTTATCGTTTTGCTTTTACAAGTGGAATCTTAACTCTATTGGTAACACTCTTAGTTTTAGGGTATGGTTATTATAATATTAAAAATGTTGTAATGACTAAATATTCATTGACTAGTGATAAAATTGATCATTTAAAAATTGTCGAAATTGCGGATTTGCATATGTCAACATCAATGAATGTCAAGGAACTAACCAAACATTGTGATCAAATAAGTAAAGAAGATGCTGATATTATTGTTTTAACTGGCGATATTTTTGATGAAAATACACCGTATCAAGATATGATCGATGCTAGTAAGATTCTGGGAAAGTTAAAAAATAAACTGGGAATTTATTATGTTTATGGTAATCACGAACGAGCTAATTATCAAGGAATTGAATTTACAGTTGAACAAATCGAAGCTAATTTAGAAGCTAATGGAATTACGGTTTTAAATGATGAAGTAGTCTGTTTAGAGCAGGTTAATTTAATTGGTCGTAAAGATGCTAGTTTCTGGGGTACAAGTGAAAGATTAGATACAGCAGATTTAATGGCAATGATTCCTAAAGAAAAGCAAAATAATTATACGATTATTTTAGATCATCAGCCATTAGATTTAGAAGTTAACGCCAAATTAAATATCGACTTGCAACTATCAGGACACACTCATGGTGGGCAGTTGTTTCCAATGCGTTTTTTTCAATCACTTACATCTGATACTTTAATTTATGGTCAAAGAAAGATTGATAATTTTGTGGCAATTACTACTAGTGGGATTGCCGGGTGGCGGTATCCGATTAAAACCGGTGCTAAAAGTGAATATGTTGTTATTGAAATTAATTAAAAATCAGAAGCGTTAAACTTCTGATTTTTTATATAAAGCTATTAATTTATCAAGGTCAAGATCTAAATCGGTATCGTTGTCTTTAACCGTTGCAACAACTTTGACGTTAGTGAATTTTTCACACATTTTTAAATTATCCTCATGCATGATATTACCAGGCTGAAAATGATTAAAAATAATTCCGTTGACATTAATATTAAGGCTATTTAGATAACTGATTGTTAGACAGGTGGCATTAATGGTTCCTAAACTGGCATCACTGATTAATAAGCAGTCAAAATCACCAGCTTTAATAATATCAGTTAACCAGATTTTTGTTTCATCATCACGAATGGGGCAAATAATTCCTCCAGAACCTTCCATTGTAATATAATCATAGTTTGGATAAAGAGCTTCAAGTCCGGTTAAAACAGTGTCTAGTTCAACTGGATTTCCCTCTAATTTAGCAGCTAAATGAGGCGATAATGCCTGCTTATAGAGATAAGGACACATAGAATCAAGGGACTGGTCAATTTTAGAAACATTTTTGACAAAACTACAGTCACCAGGGATAAGCTGTTTATTTTGATCATATTCATTACCACTGGCAGCTGCTTTATAATAAGCAGCTTTGTAACCATGATCGTGTAATTTTTTTAAAATCAACCCGGTTATATAGGTTTTACCGACATCTGTGTTTGTTCCAATAATAAATAATTTTTTACTCATTACAATAAGCCACCTTAAATCCTAATTCATCAATTAATTGAAGATCGGTTTCCACGCTAATTCCAGCTGTTGTAAGCATATCTTCGGTTATTGTTGCATTCGCACCAGAGGTAAAACAGCTTTTTCCCTTATCATCCATTAAACCACGTCCACCGGCTAATCTAATCGCACTATCGGGAAGAAGGAAACGATAAGTAGCTACGATGCGACACATTTCTTCATTTGTGAGGGGAATGTTATCTTGAAGTGGAGTACCGCTAATAGGATTAAGCATATTAACCGGAACACTTTTGATTTCCAGTTCTCTAAGAGCCAAAGCTAGATCTATACGATCTTCTTTGCTTTCACCTAGCCCCATGATTCCACCGCTACAAACAAATAATCCTTCTTTTTGGGCCGCTTTGATGGCCTTGACTTTATCTTCAAAGGTATGCGTAGTACAAATATTTGCAAAATTATTAGGGGCGGTTTCTAAATTATTGTGAATTCTTGTTAATCCGGCATTTTTTAATTTACGATATTGATTTTCGTTTAATAAGCCTAAAGAAGCACAAATAGAAATAGTTGACCGTTTTTTTATTTCTTTAATCGCTAGACAAACTTGATCGATTTCTTGATCATTTAGGCGTTTACCTGATGTTACAATTGAAAAACGTAAAATCCCTTGTTGATCTGATTTTATTGCTTCATCAATGATTATTTGATTAGATAGCAAGGGATAACATTCAATCTTAGCGCGATTGAAACTTGATTGACTGCAAAACTTACAGTTTTCACTGCAATGACCGTTTTTAGCATTGATGATCGTACAAAGATCAAATTTGTTAGCACAAAAGTGTTCTCTTATTTCGTTGGCTGCGTTAGTTAACTTAGATAGTGGCTGATCATATAATTTTAAAGCTTCATTACGAGTTAAACGTTTACCGGCAAGAACTTTATTTTTTAGTTTGGTTACATAGTCCATTATTAAAATCCTTTCTTTTTAATAATAGGAATTAATCGTTTTCCTAAAATAGCACCAACGATACATAAGAAAATATCACCTGGAACACAAAGTAAAAAACAATATAGGAATAATGGCCAAAGTCCAATTGGTGTCCCTAAATAAAAATTACAAATAAGATAATAATAAATCATTCCTAATAAATAAACGACCATTAATCCCGCTAAGTTACTATAAAGCAATTGTTTAAAACTAAGTTCCTTGCTTGCAAGAACACCAGTAACATAAGCCCCAAAAGCAAAACCAATCAAGTAGCCAAAAGTAGGCTGAAAAATATAACCTAGACCGCCACCATTGATAAAGATCGGTAAACCTAGTAAACCAAAGATAACGTATAAACTAACAACAATAAAGCCTCGTTTAGGACCTAATAATAACCCCGCTAGCATTGTAAATAAATATTGTAAAGTAAAAGGTAAAACCGGAATAGGAATTTTAATAAATGCGCCAATAGCAATCAGGGCAACAAAGAAAGCTGAAATAATCATATTTTTGGTTTTATTTGATGTTGTCATAATTTCTCCTATAATTTAATACTAATTTCGCCTGCTTTAAGTGTTTCAATTTTGCCATCAGGGTATTTTACAACCAAATGACAATTATCATTGATTTTTAAAGCAGTAGCTAATCGTGTAGAATTGTTTTTTTGAATCGTAATTTTTTTGCCAATGATAAAACTGCGGTTACGATATTTGTCTAAGTAATTATCATTGGTTTGATAATATTGCATAAACTGGTTTAAAAAGCTGGCAATTAAACGATTTTTAGCATCATTATGAACCTGATTAAACACACTTCCCGCAATATCTTGTAATTCAATTGGGAATCCCTCTTGAGGAGGATAGACATTTAAGCCAATTCCTAATATGGCATATTCTAATAAGCCGTTTTCTAAACTATAAACAGCCTCCGTTAAAATACCGCTAACTTTTTTACCATCAATAAAAATATCATTGACCCATTTGATTTTAGCTTGTTTATTGGAATTAGATTCAATTGCTTCACAAGCAGCAACAGCGGCTATCGTGGTAAAAGTACTAGCTAGCTTAGGATCTTGTGGCCGTAAAATAATACTCATATAAATCCCGGTTTGTTCAGGCGAAAAGAAATTACGCCCCAGGCGTCCTTTACCGTTATCTTGACCATTTGCAATGATGACATACCCCTCTTTAGCTCCTTCTAGAGCCATTTGTCTTGCTATGGTATTAGTAGAATTAACTTTTTTATGGATTTCAAATTGCAGGTTTGAACAAATCGGCAATAGGTATTTTTGGATTCCCTGAAGGGAAATGATATCATTTCCAACACTAAGGCAATAGCCTTTATTGGTGATAGCATCAATTTGATAACCATCTTTTCGTAAGCTGTTTATTGCTTTCCAAATAGATGTTCTGGAAATTTTTAATTTTCTAGCGAGCTGTTCACCAGAGTAATAAATACCTTTATTGTTTTCTAAAAGAGTTAATATTTTTTCTTTTGTTGTCATAACCATTCCTCCCTAAGTCATGGTAGCATAGGAAAAATATTATCGTCAACTTAAAAGTAGTTTTAGGGTAACAATTATTTTAGTGAAATAATGGAATTTAAGGAAAAGTATTGTAAAGATTAGAAAAATTACTATGATTTAAATGAGGTGAATGTAATGGAAATAGTAAAGAAGGTAATTAGAAGGCAACAGATTATTTGTCTTGTTTGTAGTTTTATTATTGCCCTGATAACTTATGATACATATCAAAATCGTATTTATTATGATGTTAATTTAGATACTTGGGTTTCGTATTTTGGTTATTTTTCTGGTAAATTGATTATTTTTATTGGTGCTATATGTATTTTAATTGTAATTTATTTTGGCATATTTAAAAAGAATAAAAATGATCAATTACTCAAAGCTTTTCCTTTAAAAGAAAGTGCAAATCTTTCCAATCAGGCTAAACAGATCTTTTATCGATATAAACTAAGTCAAACATTAATTGTTAATAGTTTAGTAGTTTTATTGGTATATGCTTTGTTTAAGTTTTATATTTGCAATGATATTCATATTTTTGATCAAATAAGTTATCGCTGGATAAATCAAGGTAATGATAGTATTTTATGGATGCCATTAATAATTTTGATTTTGCTGCTGGTAGAAGCGCTATTATTAAATTATAGTAATCTTAAATTAATTAAGGATTATCGTGAAAAAGATCAATTATTACTAGAGGTATTATATTTATTATTACATTTAAATCGTGGCAGCAGTAATCGACTTTTACCGTCATTAATTTTAAGTTTTGCTTCTGGGGGAATCGGGCTGCATGAAGAAACAGCGATTTTACAGTTATTAGAAAAAATGAATCAATTATTTTCTAAAAAAATCGAGCGAAATATTAATCTTAAACTAATTTATTATTTTGATTGCTATGTCTTGGCTTATAATTGTAATTTAAAAGAAGCTAGTAACTATCGGCACAGTGTTGAAGCAATTTTAAATGGTAATAAAAAAATTGGTAAAAAGTTAAACTGTGATTATATCAAGATAAGATTAAAAGCAGATGATTTGTTGTTAGGAGAAGATTATCAAGGAATCATTGAGCTGATCGAAGGGAATCAGGCGAGTTTAAAAGAATATTATCGAAGTCTGTATTTTCAATATTTATTATATCTAAGTTATCAACATGTAAACGATGATAAAGCTAATCTTATTTATAATCAATTAGAAAGCAATCCTAGATTTAAAGAATATATCAAAAAAGATGTAACTTAATGTGGTTACATCTTTTTAGCTGATTTTTGTTGATGATTAGTAACTGCCAACAAAACAATTCCCACCGAAATCATGATAAAAGCAATGATAAAACCATAAACATAAGAACCAAAGAAATCATAAATATAGCCAACCATTGATAAAGACACAGCCGCTCCGAAATTAGAAGCAAAAGAGACACTTGGGAATGCGTTAGCGTAATTTTCAACTTGGAAAAAATATTTGGTTAGTAATGGTAAACTAACTGCTCCTAAA
>NZ_JAGHEW010000079.1 GCF_017889095.1 Thomasclavelia sp.
AAGTACTATTGTATGCAACAGTAAATAATTTATTAAAAAGGGAATATTTTTGTTTGTTATGACAAATGATGGTATTTTAGGAAAGAATTATATGAGAGAAGATAGAATATGTTATTATATAACCGTAAACAATATACAAGAAAAAGGATAATAAATAATTGAACTTAGATGTGAACAAAGACACAAAACGAACTAAAAATAAGTTTAATTTTATAATAGTGTGATTTTAGATTCCTAAACTAGGTAAAGTCTAAAGTATTAAACATTTTCTCCAATTAGAATCATAAGATAAATGCTAACGAATATCATTCTAATGATTGATTTTCTTTCTTACAGTCTGTTCTTTCTCGATTCTTGTATTCTTTTGATTAAAATAACTGTTTTTGTTTTTAATTAATATCACTATAAATTTTACCAATACTGTTTTAAAATACAGTCTAATTTTTCTTTTCTACACTTTCATTATTTGTAGGAGATGTTCTAGTTCGGTAATATAGGCGCTAAGTTGATTTAAACCGTGTCATATTAACATTAATTTTAGAAATAATAAAAATTTTGGATATAAGCTGTATGCTGTTTATCTCAGTAAAATGTAAGAAAATCATTGAAATATATTAAAGTGTGTTTAATGATTTCTGCTTTAGCAAATAAAACTTTATATATGATTGACCGTGATGTTTTAAAAAAGAATTAGAAATAGTTGAGGTAAGAGAATTATTTTTGAATATATTTAGTGATATCTTTGATGAGCAACATGCTTAAAATAATGTATTTTAAGCATAAAATTTTTTCAAAAAAGGAGTGATGGTATTGATTGTCAGTTTGCAAAATATATTTATAGTTAGTAAAAATCAATCTTAAACGCTTGAGTTTGCGTTCTATTTATGATTGACGGCAACTTGTAAATATTTAGGATATTTTAAATAGATCGGGATTGCTTACTATTTACCGCTTATTTTGTAGTATACTACTTTTTTATAATACTGCAAAAGCAAGTGTAGAGGAACCTTTTTATTAAGATATTTGTATTTTAGCGATTTAGACAAACAGAAACGGAGGAAAAAAATATGAAAATAGTTATATTTACTGTAAAACATATAAGCCATATTAAACCAATTATTGAATTTGTTGAAAAACTTATTTTGAAAAAACATTGTATATATATTTTTGGTACAAACGAAAATAGAAAATTCTTTAATGAAAATAAAATAAAATATATGAAATACGGATTCGATATTGGTGAACGTATATATAATGAAATTGCACAACGAGAATTAGAAAAATCATTAATAGTATTAAAAGAAAGTAAAAATTTTGTAAAATCGCATTATCACTATATATATCAAGATATTATTGCAACGCATACTGTACAAAAAGAACGCTTGAATGAAATAATATTAAAATTAAAAAAAATTGAACCAGATCTTATCATAAGGGATTCTGTTGATTTATATGGGATGTGCGCTGCTAAAAAATTAGACATTCCGATAGTTAGCTTTATTACGAATAATTTATATAATTGGGAATATTTTGAAAATAATCCGAAGGATTGGCATATTTTTTTTGGAACATTGGATATAGTTAAGTATCTTCCTGCAAATTATTATACCAATTTTAGAACATTAATCGAAAAATTATACAATAAATTTGAATTAGAATATGATGCAGTTGCAATAGTACCGTATCATAATTTTAACATTACAGATAGAGTGAATATTATTTTTAGTCCAGATTTTCTACAACCACAAGAATCGCTAAAGCACATTAATAGTTTTATCTTAAATCCATCTATAAAAAAGTATTCTATTGAAAAAAATATTCCTAAAAAATTAATTGATTTTTTGGCATTAAAACATAAAAAATTGATTTATCTTTCTACTGGCTCTTTTATTAATCAAGAAATGCCATTTTATTATCACACAATTAAACAAATGTATTTCTTTGGCTATTCATTAATTATTTCTGGAGGTAAATATACTAAGCAAATTAATGAGTATATATCATTAAATCATTTAAGCGATAAGGTATATTGTGATAAATTTTTACCACAAAATTATATTTTGAGTATAGCAGATGCATTTATTTCTGCAGGTGGGTTTAATAGTATTTTAGAATCAATTTATTATGAAACACCAATGATAATTAGGCCGATAACTTGTGAGCAAAGAATGAATGGCTTGTTTATAGAAAAAATTGGGGTAGGAGTAACGCAATATGGAAGAAAAAAAAGAAATATGTATGATGAGTTTAAAATTATTTTTAGCCCATATGTTTCTGATAAATTAAAAGAATATAGTAGAAAATTAAAATCATATGATTATGACATGGCTTTTTCTGATATTTTTTCTCAAATAATAAATATATAATAAGTAGGTGAACTTAATGAAAACACAAATAATAACAACTTTTGTTGGAAGTGCAAATAATAATTCAATAACAAAAGAAATAGTAAATAAAATAGTACAGGAATTATCAGATAAGCTTAAAAATGATGTTACAATAAATCAGTATGACGGACATAATTTAATGTCACAATGTCAAGGGTGCAGAAATTGTTTTATAACTAATCAATGTTTTTTGGATAAAACAGACGATATGGATAAACTAAAAAGAGACTATTTGAAAAGTGACATTATAATTTGGGGTAGTCCAGTCTATGCAAATAATATTTCTGGAAGTTTTAAGTGTATGATTGATAGGATTAGTTACTGGTGCCATGAGTTTAGATTTGCAAAAAAAAGAGCAATTGCTGTTATTACAACAGATAATTCTGGAGGATCAGAATGCTTGAATTATTTATATGAAATATTAAGTTTTTTGGGAGCATCTGATATTCAAACAGTTTTATATCAAAAGAAATCTGATACGGAATATGTTTTACAAAAAAATATTACTAATATAACCGATGCTATAAGTTATAACATAAATAATAATAAAAAACAAATTATAAATAATTTCAGTGAAAAAGCATTTCAAAATTTTAAAAATATGTATAGAAAACAGGTAAATGACTCTATTGAGAAGCAATATTGGATTGAGACTGGACTTTTAGAAAGCAAAACACTTTATGATTATGTGAATAATAAATTTATTAGCTTTAATTATTTCACAAAATAAGATTTGTGTGATAATAAAATAATTTTTAATGAAAGGAGTACAAATCTATGGATGAATTAAAGGACTTTGATTTACAGGCTAACATTAATGATGGTGATGGGCAAACGGTTGAGCCTTATATGGTAACTACTTATAGTCCAACAACAAAACCATGCTTGGTTACTGAAATTATTACTATGATTTCTGCAGCTAGTACACAGCTTACTACTAATCCAGGATATACCGAATCTGAATGTTAAGTGTTAGAGTTAAAACTTCATTGTTGTTAAGCAATGGAGTTTTATTTTTAGAGTTACACAAATTCACATTCATATATTTTTGTATTTTTATGGATAAATTTAATTGTAATTAACCACGTCTAAATAAAATTTATAGAAAGGAAAAGGTAAACTGTAGATGATCATTAAAGAAGTCATTTATAGTATACTAGAGGGCTAATGATAAAATATTTATTAGAATTAATAGTAGATAAAAAAGATTTTAAATATATGGATATGTATGTTTATGGTTGTGAAATTCTAATTTTTAATATTATGTCTATATTAGTTTTAATAATTATAGGCATATACTTTAATTCTTTGCTTTTCAGCATAATATTCTTGCTATATTTTTGTCCTTTACGCGTTTTTTTAGGGGGGTATCATTGTAAAAATAAATTTCTATGTATGTTTATGTTTTTTTTGATATCAATAGTGATCATAAATTTA
Source organism: Thomasclavelia sp. (assembly GCF_017889095.1). GTDB lineage: Bacteria > Bacillota_I > Bacilli_A > Erysipelotrichales > Coprobacillaceae > Thomasclavelia. Next base: position 3,825 of record NZ_JAGHEW010000079.1, read on the forward strand.
TATAATTATTTAAATTTAAGTATGATAGGCATTATTTTTGTTACAATAATACTTTTATTAATGAATTTCCAAACACCATATTCACAAGATAAGTTACTTAATAATTATCAAAATATATTATATGCAAAAAAAATTGTTCACTATTTAACATTGTTTTATTTTATTTCGGTAATATATTATTATGAGAATATGTATGTTTTATCAGCATATGTATATGCATGTTTAACGAATGCTATTTTATTCATAATAGGGAAAATAAAAATTTAAATATCAAATATAAAGTTAATATATTTAAGGAATGACCAATGCCATTTTATGATGTTAAAGGTGGAAGTATTAAAATCGATGGTGTCGATATTCGCGATATGAAACGTGGGGAATTACGTTCAATGTTTGGAATGGTATTGCAAGATACTTGGCTATATTCAGGTAGTATTTATGATAATATTCGCTACGGCCGTCTTGATGCCCGAAAAGACGAAGTTATCAATGCTGCTAAGATGGCTAATGTTCATCACTTTATTCGTACCTTACCTGATGGTTATGATTCCCTTATCAACGAAGAAGCTAACAATATCTCACAAG
>NZ_JAGHEW010000080.1 GCF_017889095.1 Thomasclavelia sp.
ATTTTTAAAAATATATATCAATAAAACTGTAACCAGATTAAGATAACTTAAAACCACAATTCTTGATATTATTGGAATTATAAATAACACTCCTAAACAATCAACAACCAGACCAATCATTAAATTATAAAGATTATAATATGTTATTGTATAAAATAAATAATGCCATTTAAACTGTTTATAAATCAGGCAGCAAAACAAGAAATCAAAACATATAATTAAACTATTAACAGCTAAAAAATCAATAAAACGATCAGAAAAAAGATTGATAACTAAATAATTAATATAACTATAACTAATCATTAAAGCTGCTAGTCTAACTTTTAAATACTTTTGATAATAAAGTGATAACGAAACCGTTAATCCAATAACATAAAAAACACAATCGAGATATTCTAAAAAGAAATTAGCCATAAAAACCAGCTCCATAATAGTATTCTTTCACTTCTTTGATTCTTCGTCGACTAATATAGAAATTAGTATTTACTCCTTTTAATCTAAGATAGTTATCATGAATACTTTTAATTTTCTTTTTATTAATAATTGTTTCTCTACTTATTTGGATAAAGCGATCATCTAATTGTTCAAATATCTTTTTTAAAGTAATATTTTTAACTTGAATATTTTTATTTTGATAAATCACACTAATGACGCGATTACTAATATATTGAAGATAGATGATATCTTGTAACAGTATTTTAGTTTCTCGATTATTAATCATTAATTTTAAAGATTTATGATCCGATAATTGTTCGATTATATCATTGATAGCAGCAATTATTTCTAATTCTAAATTACTTTTAGATACAAAACCATAAATATTAGTTCCAAAAGCTTCTTTAAAACGAAGATCATGATTAGTTACAAAGATAATTTTAATTTGTCTATTATTTTTTGCAAAATCAATTCCATCAATATCTGGCATTTCGATATCTAATAAAATAAAATCTAAATCATCTTCTATTTTATTGACTGTATCATAGGTTTTTATAGTTAAATTAGAAAAATGATTAGATAAAATCATCTTAATTTTATCTAAATAAATCTTTTCATCATCAATTATCCCAACTTTAAACATCTTTACTCCCTCTCATTTTTTAAGGTTTCTTTAGAGCAATATGCTTCTAACCCATCCATATCAATAATTTCAATCCATTTACGATGTGGTTTAATAATCTTTTCATCTCTTAACCTTAATAATAATCTAGCCACATTAACACGATTGATCGTTAATATCTCGGCAATATTTTCTTGAGTTAATTCAATTTTAAACCTAGAAACACTTGGGGAATTTTTTGAAAACAAATATAACAAATTACATAGTTTAATGAATGAATTATTATATTCTTGATGAGCGTTTTCATACAACAGCAAATTAATATACATCGCATACCATTCTAAAACAAGTGCTGACAATTCTTGATTTTGGCAATACATCTGATAAAAATCATCTTTTTTAAAACACAAAACCTCAACATCAGTAAGTGCAATCGAAACAATTGATTGTTCTATTTTATATTGATTATTATGACAGCCTGGAAAAACCGTTCCTTTTCCGTGAAACGAAGAAATCTTTCGATAGCCATCTTCATGTTCCGTATAAGTTAAAACAATCCCTTTTTCAACATAATAAACATTGGTTAATAACTCACCTGACTCCCAGAGATACTCTCCTTTTTTAAAGCTCTTTTTAAAATGTGGCTGGGTTAAAAAATAATCATGCAGCATACAAAAATCATTTGTAAAATAATAACGTGGAATTAACATTCTAGTCCCCTCCATCAAAATAACTACTTAAAGTATACCATAAAATATCGTTGTGTAGCTTTTGTTACAGAAGAATTTTGAAAGCGCTATTATAATTGCTTTGAATTAAAAAATAAATTTAAAGAAAGAAGGAGCTTAAACATGAATTATGATCAACTCGCAACAACTATTTTAAAAGCTATTGGTGGAGAAGATAATATCAGTGGTTTTACTCACTGTGCTACTCGTCTTCGTTTTACCTTAAAAGATGAAAGTATTGTTGATGAAACGACTTTAAAAAACACTAATGGTGTTTTAGGAATCGCTAAAAACGGAGGCCAGTATCAATTAATTATTGGTAATGAAGTAGCCAATGTTTTTAAAGCAATTCAAAGTTTGATTAAAAATGATTTTTCTAATGATGATTCCTCAAAAACTAAACGCAAATTTTCAGAAAAATTATTTGATTTTATTTCTGCACTATTTACCCCTGTTTTACCAGCTATCATTGGCGCAGGTTTAATGAAATCCTTGCTTGCAGTAGCTGTTTTAATAGGAATAAACACCAAGGGTTCAACTTATTACTTTTTAAATTTAATTAGTGATGCCCCATTATATTTTTTGCCAGTGATGTTAGCTTTTACTGGTGCTAAAAAACTAGGCTGCCACCAGTTTATTGCTGTATCAATTGCAGGAGCGATGTTGCATCCAAGCTATAATGCTTTAATCACTGATGCTTATACCCTTAATTTTAGTTCATTTTTAAATCTTCCAGTAACTCTAGCGACTTATAGTTCTAGTGTTATTCCTGTTTTATTAATGCTATTTGCACTAAAATATGTTGAAGCTTTTTTAGAAAAATATCTACCTAAAATGATTAAATTTTTCTTTAAGCCACTATTATGTATGTTAATTGTTGCGCCGCTTACATTTATTGTTTTAGGTCCACTTGGATTTATTATCGGAGTGGGAATTAGTAACGGTTTGAATGCTTTACAACAATATGCCGGCTGGCTAGTACCAACTTTAACAGGGGCATTCTTCCCATTAATGATCACTGCTGGAATGCATTATGGTCTAGTTCCGTTTATGATGCAATCAATTAGCGCCAGCGGTTACGAAACTATTGCCGGACCTGGGAATCTGCCAAGCAATATTGCTCAAGGAGCTGCATCACTGGCCATTGCTTTTAAGACCAAGAAAAAAGAATTAAAGCAAACTGCTTTTACAACTGGTACTACTGCTATTTTAGGAATTACAGAACCCGCTTTATTTGCCGTTACTTTAAAGTTTAAAAAAGTCTTATGGTGTGTCATGATCGGTGGTGGTGCTGGTGGATTCTATGCTGGTATCATGTCAACAAAATGTTATAGTTTCTGTTCACCTGGTTTATTATCACTAGCAGCATACGTTGGTCCAAATGGCTGGGGCAATTTAATCAATTCATGCATTTCGATGGTTATTGCTTTTATCGTTACTTTTATTTTAGTAATGGTTTGGGGTTATCAAGATGATGAAGAAAATACTGAAAATTTAACACCAGTAAAAGACAACGAAAAAACTCCAGTTAACAAAGAAATCATTTACGCTCCGGCAAGTGGTAACGTTGTTAGTTTAAGTGAAGTTCCTGATCCTACTTTTGCTGGTGAAATGTTAGGAAAAGGTGCTGCGATAAATTTAGACAATAATAATATTTATGCTCCAGTATCTGGTACTGTCACAATGCTTTTTCCAACTTGTCATGCCATTGGTATAAAAAGTGAAAATGGGGCGGAAATTTTAATCCATATTGGTTTAGATACCGTTCAATTAAACGGTAAATACTTTACTGCTCATGTTAAACCGGAGCAAAAAATTCAAAAAGGTGATCTTTTAATCAGCTGTGAAATTGATAAAATCAATCAGGCTGGTTATAATACAATCACACCAGTAATTATTACCAATACTGCTGATTACTCAAAAATCGAATTATTAAATGAAGGTTTATTAAAAGCTGGTGAAAATCTATTAGAACTGCAATAAAAATAATACTCAATTAAGCTAAAGAACTAACTTTTAAAGGTTAGTTCTTTTAAAAAACAGAAATAATCATATAGATTGCACCAATAAAAAATAATATCCCATTAATCTTAGCTAAAACAGTAAAAACAATATTAGCCAGCTTCGCTTTTGTAAATAAAATATCTGTATTCACCAAAGAAAGAATAAGTATTAACCCAAAATACCAAGAAATATTTTGATCATTACCATGATATAGTGCTAGTGCATAACCAATCCAAATGATTGTCAAAGCAATTAATGAGATCATTTGAAATGTTTGTTTACTTTTTTTATTCATATAATTTTCATTCATAGTTAAACCCTCATTATTTTAAAAAATATTGAAAAACTTTATCATAACTAAACTAACAATCAAAGCAATAAGCGCCGTGGCTAGTGCATATAAAATTTTTTGATATGGCCTTTTTCCCTCCTCACGAGCTTTATCAATTTCATCAAGCTGTTTACCTTCCATAAAAGCCACAATTTCTTTATATGTTTGCATATTAAATTTTTTCTTTTCCTTTTCAGCTAATCCTGCTATTAAAAAAGCAATACCATAAATTACAATCCAAATAATAACTCCACTAGTAGATAAAAAATATACTAAGGGAATTGGTGTAATAATCACTGCTATTAAAGCCAGTGTATAAACATAGCCTATGTGTTTGAATTTTACAATGTCTTCCTGATTAATTTGTTCTTGCATCATCTTTATATCTCCTTTAATTAATTGATCTACCGAAACCTCTAATACTTGGCTTAGCAATACTAAACTATGAATATCAGGGTAGCTTTTATCATTTTCCCAATTGGAAATCGTTTGTCTTGAAACATAGATCATCTCTGCCAAACGATCTTGAGATAATGATTTTTCCTTCCTAAGCATTTTTATTTGATTACCCAGTTCCATACTTCTTTGCCTCCTTTCACTTAAAACTATAGCTTAAAATCATTTTTTTGTCTGTCAAAAGTCTTTTACATTGGCTATTTTAGCTACATTTCATTTAAAAAAATATAGGAATAACCATTATTTGTTATTCCTAGCAAACACTTATTCGTTTTTCATTAAATAATTTAAAAATATTTTCTTAGCTTCTTTTTCATGACTACGACTAATTGGAATAATTGTTCCATCTTTCATTAAAAAATGATTTCTTTGATACTCGCAAACTTTATCAAGGTTTACAATAAAACTTCGATGACAGCGATATAAGTTATTTATTTTCATTTGTTCATAACGATTAAAATCATCATAACTTTGATAAACAGTATGCGTTAAATGTATTAATGTTTTTCTTAAATTTCGTTCTAAATAAATTACTTTATCTAACGGAATCAAAATACTCTTTCCATTTATCTTGATTTCAATTTCTTGTTTAGTTGTACTCACTTTCTTTAAAGCTAAGGATATACCCTTTTCTAAATATTCATCAAATTTACTTTTTAAAAAGAAATAGCAATGATCCACTTCATAAATATCACTAATCCAATTAACCGATGAACCTGTAAAGATTATTGCTGAATTATTAAATCTGTGTTCAATTTCTTTAGCCAATTCAATAACTTTCAAAGCTATATTACCCAAATCTAAAATAAAGATATTAAAATCATCAAATTGATCTAAATCATTTTTCAAGCTATCAAGATTATAATAATCAATTACATCATAATCCAGTATTTTATTTTTACCCATTTTTAAGAATTCAAGATCTGAACTTAAAATAATTACTCTCATATTTACCTCCCCAGCGAATGATTAACTGTACCTTTTCGCTCAGGCAATTTTAAGGTGAAACAACATGGTTTTAGTATGTGATAATCAGTGATTACTAAGTTTTTTAAACGAATGATAAAGTACAGTATTTTAGGCAACTTTTATAACAAAATAAAATTTTTATTAAATCTTTTTATATTATACCATATTTTCATAACTGATGTGTGACTGTTTTATGATATGATAAATATTTTTTCGCTTATAAACTTTTTATTACATTTACTTTAGCATAATATTACAATCTTAACCTATAATTTTTAAAAATATGTATAATTTAAGTTAGTGAATTAATTTTGGGGGCAAATTGGGTGAATATAATGAACATTAATGATTTTTCTTTACTTTTAAAACAATATATAAATAGTAGTCAATACAATGTAGTTACTATCTCAAAATTGACAGATATCCCACGTTCAACTATTCAAAAATACATGTCTGGAATCCAACTTCCGGTCAGCTATGAAATAGTCGAAAAGATTATCAAACTTTTTTCATTATCAACTAAACAAAAAGATGAATTAAAAAAAGCATATATGATTGAACGGATTGGATATTTAAAATATCAAAAGCTAATCAAACTTAAAGAAATAATGGAATCATTAAACTGCCACTATTCTACGGTAACTAATCATAATCTAACTTATAATTTTAATAAAATAAACAATTTTGCTCGTAATTTAGAAGAACTTAAATTAATGATTCATTTCGTTTTAGAAGATGCTCTTGCTAATGATAAACAAATAAAAATATTAATGAATAGTGATAATAGCTTATTTGATATTATCTATTTATCAGCCAAAAATAATCCTGATTTGATCATTGAACAAATTGTCAATTTCAAAAACTTAAATAATGATATAACTTCAACCAATTTAGATCAATTCAACAAATTATTGCCATTAGCTTTATTAGAAAATAACGTTACTATTAAATACATATATGGCAAAGAAGGCGGGACAAATTATTACAGCATTTTCCCATATATCATCATTAGTTCTAACTACATTGTATTGATCAACAGTGATTATACTTTAGGAATGTTAGTTAATGAAAACCAACAGTATCTTATCAATGAATACTATAAAAAAAGCAAATCAGCTAAAAATATGATCAATAAAACTAAAAATGATGATAACAATTTTACAGCAATTTTTGATGATTTTTATACTAATCGTTTAAAAATAAAATATCAAATATTTGCTCATGTTCCTTTGCTAGATAAATGGCTAATTAATATTTTTAATAACCAAAATCATGAAAAAGTCTTGAGCTTTTTTACTAAACGCAATATATCTTTATATTTTAAAGCTGATAAACAGACAAGGAGCATTATTGATCCTGATAAAATTCTTAATTTTATTGATAATCAAAATCACGAAGTATATTTGTTTAAATTAGATAATTTGCATTTTCCAAAAGATTTAATTATCTTAAACAATCAAACAGCTTTAACTTTTATTTTAAAAGATAAAATTATTACAATTCATGAAAATACTCTTTGTCAGGACTTTCTATTATTAGATTCATTATTTAAAATTGCTGAATACTGTTATAGTCAAGATGAAACAATTAGTATGATCAAACAAAAATATATTTGAAAGGGATAAAGGGATAAATTAAATTATGGATAAAACTAAATTTTCAATACTATTAGATACACTAATTAAAAAATCTTCTTATAGCGTCAAAAGATTGGCAGAAGAAACAGAAATTAATCGAACTGTCTTACAAAAATATATGTCTGGCAGTCGTTTTCCTACCAGCTATAAAAACATTGAAAAAATCGCTGATAAATTAACACTTTCTAAAGAAAATCGGGATATTTTATATAACACCTACAAAATTGAAAAAGTCGGCTATTATAAATACGAACGTTTACAGATGCTTAAAACCATTATTGAAAACATTGATTATCCAAAAGAAATTAATAATTATGATTTTAATATTTCTTATTCATTTAACGATATTAATGATTTTGCAGGTAATTTAGATGAGTTAGTTTTCTTGATTAGATTTATTATTGATCAGGTAAAAAAATCTGATTCGCATTTAATCAAAGTATATTTACCAATAAAAAATCAAATTTATGATATTTTACTAGATAATTTAAATTCAAATAGCCCAATGACCATAGAACTTCTTATCAAGGTAGCAACAGTTGAAGCAGGTCGCTTAGAAAATTTACGCCAGTTTAAAGATCTATTACCAATAATCTTTTTGCCAAATGTAGAAATCAAATACCAGTATGATAATTTGTCTTATAGTCAAGAAAACAGTTTTTCTTACCCATATTTAATTTGCAGTGATGAATATTCTTTATTAATAAATACGAATTTGACTTCAGGGATATTATTAAAAAATGAAGCAAATGCTCATTTAGTTAATCAATTCGATCAAATCTATCAACAAGCAAATTTATTTAGTGAAAGTATTTTGACTATTAATGATATCATAGATTATTATACTAATATTGGCGGTGACGATAATACTGATATCATTCGCTCGTTTTCTTATGAACCATGCATTGTTCCGGTTTTAGATCAAGATATTATCGCCAAACGCTTTGCCGGTCCTAGCAAATATCGTCAATATGTTGAAAGTTTTTTAATAGCTTATAAAAATCAGCATTTAGAACATATTAAAAATGGTAAGCAATTTATCTTTTTCTTTACCAAATCCGGTTTAGCATCGTTTTATCATACCGGACGCGTTAGCGAAATTCCTAGCCAGTTCTATACACCATTTTCTAAAACAGAAGTAATTCAGTTATTAAAGAGAACTTTAAATTTAGCTAGAAATTATCCTGAATATCGTTTTTATTTAATTGATGAAAATAAATTTAATATTCCTAGCAAATTTAGTTTAGCTTTATATGATAGTAATATTTTTATCACTCTTGGCAATAAAAACGATGATTTAACAATCAACACTATTATTTTAGAACCAATTATAAAAAATGAATTTTTTTCATTAATTGATTTAATTGAACTTGAAGAATGTAGTTATGATTTTGAATCTACATTTGCTTATATTGAAGATTTTATTAAAAAAGCCAAATAGACATAAGCGTCGCTTATGTCTATTATCTTGTTAGAAAATCATTATAAGCCTTTTTCATTGATTGAAGATGACTACGACTTACAGGAATAGTACGCTTATCTTTTAAAATTATTTCTACTCGATTAATTACATAAATATAATTCATATTAACTAAATAACTTTTATGACTTCTAGCAAAGTCATTATTTAAATAATTCAACAAATCATCTAGTGAATCCGAGGTTTTAAAAACATTATCTTTGGTATAAATAGAAGTTACGCGCCGATTCCTTTCTAAATAAACAATGTCTACTTGTTTAATGACATATCTTACTTTATTCCAAGTTATCGTTAAGATCTTAGCTTTCTTTTTAGTAATCATCGCAGTTGCTTTTTTCAATGCTGATGGCAAATATGAAACCATTTGTTCTTTATTAATATAATAAATATGTTCAGTTTCATAAGCGTCACTAATATATTTATTATAAGATGATAAATAGATAATTTGACAGTACGGTAAATATTGATTAGTTTTTAACGCTAAATCAATTCCAGATTCATCATCTAATTCAATATCCATGATAACAATATCGAATAAAATATGATCATTTAATGCTTGTTTATAGTCATGGCTATTAGAATATTTAAACAAATCGCAATCAAGCAGTTCTTCTATTTTATGTTCAACTATTTTTAAATAATCTAAATTATCTTCGACAATTGCAATCTTCACCTTCTAGCCCTCCTTATATTTAAGCATTATTTTTGATTCAAAATAATCATCATGATCTTCCCAGGTACAAATTCCATCATACTTACTGACAATCTCTTCAACGATTTTTAAACCATAACCATGAAGCCCCTGGATTTCTTCCTCTTTTTTTAAACTATTAGCATTTTTTTGATAAATGGAAAGATATTGCTGATTATATTTGATTTGTAAATTAATATATTTATCGTCACTATTTTGGCACGCTCTAATGGCATTATCTAAAATATTAAATAAAACTGTTGGTAAATCAATTACATCTAATTCATCTTCTCTAGGCAGCATAATATTATATGTAATTTTTATATCCATTTCTTTAGCAATAATTTTTTTATTATATAATACCGCATTTACATAAGCATTATCACAATAATGAACTGATTTGTTTTGCTTTATTTTATCATAATCTAAAGAAAATAATTCTTTAGCTTCTTTATATTTATCAGCTTTTAAGGACTTTTGAATCTTATGTAATTGTAATAATCTTTTTTCTTGTTCTTTTTGATCATTAACGATTGCCATTTGAATATTATCTTTTTGTTTTTTTCTAAGTTTTTCAATTCCTTTGATCATTGTTATTTTATCTTTATCATTTTGATAATGAATTAATTTAATAATCACAATAATTAATATTATGATCGTTAAAACACATGGCAGCCAAAATAACATACTGGCAAAAAGATTAAAAAATAATTTTGAATAAAACAATCTAATATAAACAATCAGCCAGAACATAAATAAAATAAATCCAAATAATAAACTAATTAAAATAGTCATCACTTAACTCCAGAATCATATTTTTTTATCAATTCATCAACATAATTAATTATTTTTTCATCATTATTTTCAAACAATTGAGATAAAACTAAATAATGGTTCATCCAATCATGATTTCTTTTTCTAATTTTTTTATAATGATCGTCAATATGCTTTAATTCTTGCATTTGCATATTTAAAATATAAAGCCTTTTTTTATCTAAAATATTTTCTTCATGTTTCCTAATTAAATTAGAAACACTTTTATACACCAGAGCTATAATAACAATAGTACAAAACAAATATATAATACTCATTATCATAAAATTCTTTTTAGTTGCTACATAGATTAAATTCATAGTATTGATCATCAATAAAATTACAACATTCATCAATAATAATTCACTGCTTAATTTAGCAACATTGATTTTATTAAATAGCTTGCAAATAATATAGGTTAATAAAATATCACTTAACATCAAAACAAAAACAAATAAATAATATGTAGAAGCATTATTTCCAATTATATCATCTATAAAAAATACATTATATCCTAATAATGATACTACTAAAACATAAGTAAAAGAAATAAACAATTCACTTAATATAAACAAAGTTACAACTATCAAATAATAACACAGTTTATTTTTTAGAGTATCTTGATAAGCAAAAATCGGAAGAAGATTAGCTATATTATAAGTACAAACCGAAACAAATCCGTTACTATCTTTAAAATATACATAACCAATCAATAATATTGCCTGCAAAAAATACAGCAAACGAATATCTATTTTATGATTATAATTATCTTTTTTATAAATAGCATAATAAATGATATCCGCTAATACAGTAATAATTCCAATCATCAAATACTGATACAAATAAAAAAACATTTTATCCTCTCCAATTTCTTTTTAATATAACATATTTATCACAACTATTATAACATTAATTTAAAATTGTCACTATTATCTTATTGGTTTATTAGTTTGATTAAATGCATTAACAATCTAATTTTTAATAAATTACTTATGAATATTTGAACTTTTTTAAGAAATTATAAAATAAAAAAAGAAAAAACACTAAGTGCGGTTGTATATATATAGTAGAGGAATAAATTATGTAGTATAATGTCTTTAGATTTAATGATTTATTCTTCTAATTTAGATAGGAGGATAAAAATGAAAACAGAAATTAAAAATGATTCAATTTTAAAGCATCATCTAAAAAAAGCTGTTAATTTTGTAGATATCTTTAACGCTGCAGCTTTTGACGGTAACAGCATCATTGATGGTGACAGTATTGAACTC
>NZ_JAGHEW010000081.1 GCF_017889095.1 Thomasclavelia sp.
CAAAAAGTTTTTATTGATAATCAAATTGATTGTTTCTTTTAAAAAAATATCCTGCAAAAATACTAACTAATCTTATTGCAGGATTTTTAATTTAAATAACTATTTACTTGAACTAATTTTTTAGTTAAATACATAACAGCAAGAAATGATAATCTACGATAGTTTATCTTGAATTTTATATTGGCAAGATAACAATAACACTGAAATTACGTCTTAATTGAATAAACTCAACGACACCATTATTTTTACTAACTAATTGATTAATACTGGTTATGCCAAAACCATGATTAATAGTATTTTTTCTAGAAACCAACAAGTCAATTTTATCCATTGTATTAATAGTATTCATAATTTTAAAATAATATCTTCCATCAGGTGTTTTACCAGCTTCAATGATTATCTTTTTTATTTTATTGCTATCACATGGTTCTATAGCATTTTCAAGAATATTACCAAAAATTAGATAAAAATCAAGTTTATCAATATTGGGCCGACCATCAAAATAATTACAGATTAAATCTATTTGATTATTTTTAATCAACGGAAGATAATGTGACACAATGAAATTAATCGATTCATTGCCGGTATTAATTGAATACTTAAGATCATCAATATTTTTCAGCTGATCATTAAGCGTTTTTTCAATATTATCCAAATCTTTTTTATCAGTATATTCTTTTAATAATAATAAAAGATGTTTGTTATTATGGCGTATTTTTCTGGTTTCATTTTCATTTGCAATTAAGTTTTTGAAATTAGTCTTTTGAAAATCAATTTCTTTTTCTAATATTTTTTGATTTGTCCGGTAAATTAAATTTCGTTTGTGATTTTCAAATAGTCGATAAATGACAATAACCAATAAAGAAAGAATCGTAATATTGATAAGAAAATACTGAATCTGGATTAAGCCTTTAAAATAACCATCAAAAAATAATGCATATAATAAGGTTAATAATAAAATTGATAAATTAAACAGATTTATTTTAGAATTATCATAACGCACAGTATGTCGAGTCAACTTTCCAATAACTTCAACCAATAGCCACAATAACAATTTAGAAACAATTAACATCATAAAAAAAGGAAGATAGGTACTAAATAAAAAATAGCTTGTATAATTTATAATTAAAGCAAAACTATTAGCAATAAGAATTAGTATATTTAAAGTAAATCCTAAAAAAATACTATTTATTAGTGAATTTAAAGTATTGTCATAACAAAAAAGTGTATAACTAATCACAATTATAGCTGTTGATAAAAAAGAATCAAAATTGTAATAAAAAGCTAAATAAGAAAACATACATTGTACCAATGTATAAATAATTAGCGATACAGTTGTTCTGTTTTGGTTAATACATGTAATTGATGTAAAACGAGAAATCAACAATCCTTCAAAAATACTGATAATTATGTTCATAACAATCTCTTCTTTCTCTTTCTTATGGTTTGCTTAGAATAAAAATAATATTTTTTGTATTTTTAAATTAATACTTTTCTACAAAGAAAATTATCATAAGTATTTTGGAATTTTTTTATTTGACCACGCTGGATAGAAATTTCTAGATTATTTTTTAAAATAACTTTACCATTTTTGATTTTTTTTATTTCATTTAAATTAATTATATAAGAACGATTTATCCGATAAAAATAAAAAGTAAGTTCTTTTAGAATATGATTCATGCTCATTCTAATTTTAAACGGTTCAGGATTGCCTTGAGTATGTATATAGCAATAATGTTTCAAAGACTCGATATAAATGATTTCATCTTGTTCAACTATAATAGTATGTTCTTTGTTATTTATTACAAGCTCTTTCTTATTTAATCTTATTAGTTCAAGAAGATCAATTAATGTATCATTAAGTTCAATATCTACATTTTCTTTTCTAATAAAACTATAAGGATGTACTTTAAAAGAATCAAATACGAGTTCATTATGAGCACTTATGAAAATTATTTTAGAATTTGGATATATTTTAATATAATCGTTAGCAAAATCAATTCCACTTTTATTTGGTAAATCAATATCTAATAATAAAATATCAAAAATATCTGTTGTTAAATCGATTTGACTTGCAAAATAAAATGATCTTATTTCCAAATGCTTACTTAAATAATCATCTGATTTAATACATGTTATAATTTTTTTTAAATCATCATTATTATCTTCTAACACACAACATTTCATTATTTTTTTATTTTCTCCCTTAAAAGATGTGCTATCAGTATAATGTTTTTCTTTTTTCAGTGCAAGAAATAAACAAAAAAGAAAATCTGTTTATTTTTAAAAATGCAGTTTATGTTAAGTGAAATACATTTTAGGACAAAACAATGAAATAAATAATATAGTATGCTAATATGCCATCGGAGGAAAAAGTAATGATTAAACAAGTTAAAACCGAAATAAAAAACTCGATAAATCAAATTGAGTTTAAATATACATTTGCAGCTATCCTTTTAGTCAGTTTAATAAGTATCCTGCTGAACTGTTATCTAGACTTTGGTCGTAACATTTTATCTATAAGATCATATATCGATAATTCTATGTATGTCAGCATTAAAGCAAGAGCTGTTATCAATATTTTTCAATATTTATCACCTCTGATTGTTATGATAATTTATTCATCCAGTAAATGGAAAGAAGAAAAAAACGGAATGCAGACAATGATAATTACCCGAACAAAAAAGAAAGACTATTACATTTCTAAATTTATTGCCAATTTTGTGCTGGTTTTCAGTGTGATTTTATTTTCAGGAATAATAAATTTAATCATTTCCTATATTGTTTATCCAGCCGCCGGTTTTGATAACCGCTGGGGAATGCCGGTATATGACATTATTCAGGGATATGATCAGAATATTTTATTTGATTTTTTAAGAATTCAAAACCCTCTGATTTATATATTATCAAAAATTTTGCTGGTCAGCTTTTTTTTAGCAGCAGTTTCCAATATTCCATATTCCTTAAGTTTTATTAAACCGTTCAGCCAGATGGAATTTATACAAATTTGTATTATGTCATTTATCGGCATAGCCGGGATCAGTATTATTGGGATTATTTTTGATCTAAGTTTTTTAAACTATATTTCATATATGGTAATTGATACCGATATCTCCTTTTTAAGTGTATGTGTATCAATATTAGTACTAAATTTATCAGAAATCCTGATTTTAATAAAAGGAATGAAAAAATATGAAACAATTCATTAACAGAGATCAGATTAATAATTATGTTTTTTTAGCAATTGTTGAAATGATAATCCTATTTATGTTTAAAAAAGCCGTAAATACTGATGACATCATGGCAAATACTTTTTCAATTATAATCATTGCTGTATTTATTGTTCCAGTAGTACTGTCATATTTTTCTGCTGACATATTGCCGATATTTAATAATATGATCATCCCAAGGTTTCAGACGAAAAAAAAGTTATTCTATTTCATTATTGAAAAGATTTTCTTAGATTCATTCAAGATCGTATGTATATTATTACTGCCGGTACATTTTGCTGCTGTATTTATTTATCAGATCGATTTCTTCATGATAATGAGATATTATATCAGTTTTGTTATAAATATCATGATCATCTGCATGATCTTTATGATCGTATATTTTAAGATAAGAAATAAAAATGTAGCAGTTATTATAACTTACTGCCTATGTAATATTACCAGCCTGC
>NZ_JAGHEW010000082.1 GCF_017889095.1 Thomasclavelia sp.
AGGAATTATCTCTTTCATAATCTTTTTGACCCGCCTGAAGAACAATGTACCATTGTTTATCCCTCCTTCAAAAACAGCGGGCAATATTTAATTATTGCTTATTTATATTTTAACATATTTCGACTTATTAACTGTCTCAAATTGATCTCAAATTATTCTTACTGTTTTTTCAACAAATTAAAAACTGAAGACTAAGCTTCAGTTTATTGCATTGATAATAATTGGGCTGATTTATTTTCAAGATTAATTTTAGCACTTTTGATTTCATCAAATTTAACTTGATCACAAGTTTCGAAATTTACTTTTTTAATTAATTTCTTAAAACTTGATAACTCGCTTTTGATTTCGTTTTTAGTAACTTTATCAAGCGTTTTGCTATGCTTTGATAAAGCCGCTTCAATTTGCATTACTAGTGTTTCGACTTCGTTTTTAAAAACTAATCTTTCTTTTAGCATGCTATCTTGTTGTTCAAACTGTTTTGCTTCATGAATTGCCCGTTCAATATCTGATTCCGACATATTAGAACTATTTTCAATCGTAATACTTTGCATATTACCACTAGCTAAATCTTTAGCCGATACATTAACAATTCCATTAGCATCAATATCAAAAGTTACTTCAATTTGGGGTACTCCACGCATAGCCCGTTTAATTTTCTTTAATTTAAATTTACCTAAACTTTTATTATCTTTCGCTAACGGTCTTTCACCCTGTAAAACATTAATTTCTACCTGAGTTTGGAAATTAGCTGAAGTAGTAAAAATTTGACTATGACTAGTTGGAATCGTAGTATTTCGTTCAATTAATGGCGTTGCTACACCGCCAACTGTTTCCACTGATAAAGTTAATGGGGTAACGTCTAATAACAAGACATCAAAGTTACCAGTAGTACTAACATCACCAGACAATTTTCCGCCTTGAATACTTGCTCCCTGGGCTACACATTCATCAGGATTTAATGATTTACTTGGTTCAATTCCCGTAATTTCTTTGATTTTAGCTTGAACAGCAGGAATTCTAGAAGAACCACCAACTAAAATAATTTTATTTAATTCACTTGGTACTAAACGAGCATCATTTAAGGCATTTTGCATTGGTAAAACAACTCGTTCAACTAAACCTTTAGTTAATTCATTAAATTTATTACGAGTAATTTCTACTTCAAGATTTTTAGGTCCATTGTTTGTATTGGTAATAAATGGCAAATTGACAATCGAAGTAATCATAATTGATAATTCAATTTTAGCTTTTTCTGCTGCTTCGTTAATTCGCTGCATCGCCACCTGATCATTTCTTAAATCAATTCCTTCGGCTTTTTTAAACTCATCTAAAATATAATTAGCCACAACCTGGTTAAAATCATCACCACCCAGATGATTATCACCAGAAGTTGATAATACTTCAATTACGCCATTACCAATTTCGATGATGGAAACATCAAAAGTTCCGCCACCTAAATCAAATACCATTACTTTTTGACCATAACTATTTTCTAAACCATAAGCTAAAGCTGCCGCAGTTGGTTCATTGATAATTCTTTTAACATTCAACCCTGCAATTCTTCCGGCATCTTTGGTTGCCTGACGCTGAGCATCATCAAAATAAGCAGGAACTGTAATTACCGCATCAGTTACTGGTTCATGTAAATAAGCTTCAGCATCGATTTTTAATTTCTGTAAGATCATTGCTGAAATTTCCTGGGGGCTATAACTTTTACCATTTATTTTTTTACGATAATTAGAGCCCATTTCTCTTTTTATCGAAACGATAGTATTGTTAGGATTGGTAACCGCTTGTCTTTTAGCACTTTCACCAACCAACCGTTTTCCATCATTAGTAAAAGCAACCACACTTGGTGTCGTTTTGTTCCCTTGATCATTAGGAATAATAATTGCCTTACCATCTTCCATATATGCCATACAACTATTAGTTGTTCCTAAATCAATTCCAATTACTTTACTCATTTCACATTTCTCCTTTTAACATGTCCGGCCATAACCGCCATAACCACAACAGCAGTTTAATAAACAATTGATCATCATGATACTATAACAGCATTGAATCGGATTACCAAATGGTGAACCATAGGTCTGTTGTCCTTGCTGATACTGTCGTTGACCACCACGAAGCTGCTGTAATAATAAAATATACTGTAAATTACCTGGTTCCATTTGCGCTGCTGTCTGGGCATATTCAACTGCAGTAATGTTATTACCAATTCCATTCATGGCAATTGCGCTATAATAAAACCACATCGCATTTCTAGTTTTAATTTGTTCTAAAATATTTAAAGCTTCCTGATATCTTCTAGCGTTGATAAATCCGGCTACTTCATTAAAAGCACTCTGATCATTTGTATATTGATAACTAGACTGATTGTAGCCATTATAACCCGTACTTTGACTATTACCATAAGTTCGATTAGTAAACCCACGTTTGCGTTCATCCATAATTGTTTTATAGGCAGTTTGTACTTCTTTAAACTTTTCAGTATAAGCAGCCTGATTAGGATTGTTGATATTAGCATCAGGATGATATTTTTTACTTAGCGTTCGATATGCTTTTTTTACTTCATCATCAGTTGCATCTGGTGATATTCCTAATATTTGATACGGGTTCATTACTGTTTACCTTCCAATCGTTTCTGTTTTACCATCAT
>NZ_JAGHEW010000392.1 GCF_017889095.1 Thomasclavelia sp.
GTTAAAAACTTATTTGCTTGCGAATACGTAACAAACAACTTACGTCATTTAAAAACGGTTGGAATCATCAATGAAGATCCACTTTTAGGAATTACTGAAATTGCTGAACCAGTAGGTGTTGTATGCGGTATTGTTCCAACAACAAACCCAACATCAACTGCAATCTTTAAATCATTGATCTGTTTAAAAACAAGAAATCCAATCATTTTCTCATTCCATCCAAGTGCAACAGCATGTTCAATCATGGCAGCACAAATTATGAAAGATGCAGCAATCGCAGCAGGAGCTCCAGAAGACTGTATCCAATGGTTGGAAGTTAAATCAATGTATGCAACAACAGCATTAATGAAGCATCCAGGAGTTGCAACAATCTTAGCAACAGGTGGAAACGCAATGGTTGCGGCAGCCTACTCTTGTGGTAAACCGGCAATTGGAGTTGGAGCTGGTAATGCACCAGTATACGTCGAAAAGACATGTAATTTAAAAAGGGCTGTCAATGACATTGTATTAGGTAAGTCATTCGACAATGGGATGATTTGTGCTTCTGAACAGTCAGCAGTAGTAGATAAGGAAATCTATGATGACTTTATCAAAGAAATAAAACGCTTTAAAGTTCATTTTGTTTCACCAGAAGAAAAAGCAAAACTAGAAAAGTTTATGTTTGGTTATAGTGCCAGAGAAAAAGGAGTTGAAAATGCTAAATTAAATTCCAATGTAGCTGGTAAACCGGCAACATGGATTGCTGAACAAGCAGGATTTAAAGTTCCTGCAGATACTCAAATTTTATGTGCTGAGATTCCAGAGGTTAGTGAACAAGAACCGCTAGGAAGAGAAAAATTATCTCCAGTATTAGCTGTATTAAAAGCTGAATCAACTGATGATGGTATTAATAAATGTGCTCAAATTGTTGAGTATCATGGATTAGGGCATTCAGCTACGATCCACACAGAAGATCATGAAATCACTAAACGTTTTGGACATGCCTGCAAGGCTATCCGTATTATTGAAAATGCACCATCAGCACTTGGTGGAATCGGTTCAGTTTACAACGCATTCATTCCATCACTTACTCTTGGATGCGGATCTTACGGACACAACTCTGTATCAAACAACGTAAGTGCTGTAAACTTGATCAATATTAAGAGAATAGGGAGACGTAATAACAATATGCAATGGGTTAAACTTCCTCCAAAAATTTATTTCGAAAAGAATTCGATTAAATATTTAAGAGACATGAAATCTATGGAAAAAGCCATGATCATTACTGACAGAGGTATGTACAATCTTGGCTATGTAGAAAAAATTGAAGATGTAATCAGAAGAAGAAGAAACAAAGTAGATATCGAATTATTCTTCGATGTTGAACCAGATCCAAGCATCGATACAGTAGAAGCCGGTGTTGAATTAATGAGAAAATTTGAACCGGATACAATCATTGCAATCGGTGGGGGATCACCAATGGATGCAGCCAAAGTAATGTGGCTAATGTATGAACATCCAGAAGTATGCTTCGATGATATCAAACAAAAATTCATGGATATCAGAAAACGTGCTTTCAAATTCCCAGAATTAGGTAAAAAAGCAAAATTAATCTGTATCCCAACAACATCAGGAACAGGATCAGAAGTAACACCATTTGCGGTTATTACAGACAAGAAAGCAAATAAAAAATATCCGTTGACTGACTATGCATTAACTCCAACAGTAGCAATCGTAGATCCAGAATTCGTAATGAGCTTACCAGCATCAATCGCAGCTGACACTGGAATCGACGTATTGACACATGCAATGGAAGCATACGTATCAATCTTAGCATCAGACTTTACTGACGGATGGGCAAAACAGGCAGTTAAATTAGTATTCGATTATTTAGAAGAATCAGTAAATAAAGGAACACCAATTGCCAGAGAAAAAATGCACAATGCCGCAACAATCGCTGGTATGGCCTTTGCAAATGCGTTCTTAGGAATGAACCACTCATTAGCACATAAGATTGGTGGAGAATTCCATGTACCACATGGACGTACAAACGGAATCTTATTACCACATGTAATCAGATACAACGGAACAGTGCCAACAAAATTAAATATCTGGCCAAAAATTGAAAACTATAAAGCAGATGTAAAATACATGGAATTAGCTCAGTTAATCGGATTAAATCCAAAGACACCAGAAGAAGGTGTAGAAATGTTTGCAGATGCAGTAGAACAGTTAATGGCAAAAGTACACTTGGCATCAAACTTCAAATCTCAGGGAATCGATAAGAAAGACTGGGATGAAGCAATTCACAGAATCGCAATGAATGCTTATGAAGATCAATGTACACCAGCAAACCCAAGAATGCCAATCGTAAAAGATA
>NZ_JAGHEW010000083.1 GCF_017889095.1 Thomasclavelia sp.
AATGATTTAGAAATAATTATCAAATGTAAGCAGGTAGATGATCAAGTAAAAAAAATCATTGATTATTTTGAAGATAAAATTAGTATTGTTGGAAAAATAAATGAACGAGTTTATCAAATTGATGTTAATGATATATTTTATTTAGAAGCTAATGAAGAAAAAGTTTTTATTTATGGCTTTGAAAAAGTATATGAATCAAATTTACGCTTATATGAACTGGAAGCAAAGTTAGAAAATTATAATTTTATTCGAATTAGTAAATCAGTAATTTTAAATTTAGATAAATTAGTAAGTGTCAAAGCATATTTAAATGGACGTTATGAAGCACTTTTAATTAATAACGAACGTGTTATTATCACACGTCATTATGTAAGTAACTTTAAACATAGATTTGGAATGTAGGTGATTGAAATGAAGCAAATGATTAATTTATATTTAAAAACAACTTGTATATCTTATACTTTTGTAATGATTTTCCAAACATTATTATATAGCTATAATCATAACCAAATTAATAATGAATTAGTTTTTTTAATCTTTTTGAGTTGTGCTGTTATTAACTTGTTGATCCATATTACTCATCATACAATCAATCATGACTGGTTAATTCACGTTATGTCAGTATTGGAAATTATAATAATTATCATTGGTGTTAATTTTGTATATGAAGGTGTATTAATCTTTGAGTTAAACCGGTTAATTGCAATAGCAAGCTTAGCTATTGCCTCTTATTTGTTTGTTATGGCGATAGTCTTTTTTAAAAATACTGATGATGCTAGAAAAATAAATGAAAAAATAAAAAGCAACCGCAAAAGCAACCAATAGTTGATAGAAAGTAAACTGAAAATGGTAGTAGCAACGAATAATTTTAAACTAAAATGAATTTAGGAGGAAGAAAGATGTATAAGATTATTGAGATAAAAAATCTAACCAAAAATTATGGTGACTTAATAGCCTTAGATAATTTTAGTCTTGATGTTTATCAAGGAGAAATCTTAGGATTATTAGGACCAAATGGTAGTGGAAAGTCAACTTGTATTAATACGATTTTAGGATTATTGAAGTATCAGCAAGGATCAATTAAAATATTTGATCAGCAGATGAGCCCTTCAGCTTATCAAATTAAACGAAAAATTGGAGTTGTTTTCCAGGATATTGCAGTTTTTGAAGAATTAAGTGTTTGGGAAAATATTGATTATTTTTGTGGTTTATATATTAAAGATAAAAAAACTAGAAAACAGTATGTTCAAGAAGCCATTGATTTAGTTAGTTTAAATGAATTTACAAAATTTAAACCAAAACAATTAAGTGGCGGGTTACTAAGAAGATTAAATATTGCTTGTGGGATTGCTCATAAACCAGAACTGATTTTTTTAGATGAACCAACGGTAGCTGTTGATCCTCAAAGCCGTAATAATATCTTAGAGGGAATCAAGAAATTAAATGAACAGGGGGCTACAATTGTCTATACCACTCATTACATGGAAGAAGTTGAACAGTTATGTAATCGAATTGTAATTATTGATAAAGGAAAAATTATTGCCAGTGGCAGTGTTGATGAACTTAAAAATATGATTAGTTTAGGTGAAAAAATAACTTTTGAATTAAAAGATAATGATTTAAGTTTTATTGATTTATTAAAAGAAAATCAAAATATAATTGATATTACTAATAATGATAAAACAATTCATATTGCTTATTGTAGTAAAGAAGATAATCTAGCTAAGTTAATTGACTTTTTAAAAATAAATCAGATTAGTTATATAAGCTTGTTTAGTGAACGTCCAACTCTAAATGATGTCTTTTTACAACTAACGGGAAAAGAGTTGCGTGATTAATGTTTATTAATTTCTTTAAATATCAATTAAAAATATTATTGCGTGATCGCGAGGTTATCTTTTGGACACTGGTATTTCCTTTAATTTTAGCGACATTCTTTAATCTTGCTTTTGCAAGACTAACTAGTGATGAAAAATTCGAAGCAGTTGATGTCGCTGTAGTAAAACGAGCAGATAATAGTTATTTTATCGATACTTTAAAACAATTAGACAATGATTTAATTAATCTACAAATTACTGATTTAGATAAAGCGAAGGCATTATTAGAAGATGAAAAAATTAGTGGTTATTATTTAGTTGATAATGATATAGAATTAGTTGTAAATAGTAATGGAATCAGTGAAACAATCTTAGAAAGTATTGTTAATGAATATTTAACAGTTCAAAGCACTGTTAATAATTTAGCTAAGCTAAATCCTGAAGTTCTAGCTAATAATATTTTAGCTACATTAAATCAAAATAATTTAATTAACAGAGAATTAGGAGATAACACTGATTTAACGGTAATCTATTTTTATTCTTTAATTGGGATGAACTGTTTAAATGCTAGTTTTTGTGGTTTAAGAACGACTAATCATATTGAAGCTAATTTATCGCGAAAAGGAACACGAGTTACGGTAGCCCCAATAGCTAAGATGATTACCGTATTATCAAGTATTTTATCAGCTTTTATCATTCAATTTATTAATATGATGATTTTGATGCTTTATTTGGTATTTGGCTTGCATATAGATTTTGGTAATCAGTTAATTTATATTATTTTACTTATTGCCATTGGCTGCTTTACTGGAGTTGGACTAGGAAGTTTTACTGGTAATCTTTTAAAATTTAAAAATAGTGATTTAAAAATAACTTTTTTAACTAGTTTTTCCTTAGTTTTATCATTCTTTTCAGGCATGATGGTATTAGATATTAAATATTGGATCCAAAATAATTTTCCAATTTTTGCTTATTTAAATCCTGTTAATTTAATTACTGATAGTTTGTACGCTTTATATTATTATGATAATTTAAATCGTTATATCACTAATTTAATTTGTTTAATTGTAATTAGTTTATTATTAATCATCAGTTCAATTATTGTCGGTCGGAGGAAACAATATGATAGTTTATAAAAAATATTTAAAAATTGCTTTAACCTACGGACCAGCTATTGCTATCTATACCTTAATTTTTCTAGCTTTAAATATTTTTATTGGTACTTTTAATTCATCATCAACTAATTATGAGTCAGCTAATATTAATATTGCTTTTATCAATCATGATAAAAATAGCAGTTTAATCGATGGTTTACAATCATACATGAGTAAACATGGTAATTTAGTTACTTTAAAAGATGATGATGAAGCAATGCGTGATGCTTTATTTTATCGCAATGTTGATTTAATTGCCATTATTCCTGAAAACTATCATGATGATTTTTTGGCCGGAAAAGATGTTGAAATTGAAATTTTAGAATCACCTAATGCTTATAACAGTATATATACTAAAAATTTATTAAATGATTATTTAAATTTAGCCAGAATTTATTTAAATAGTAATGTTAGTGAAACAAAAATGCTGGAATTAATTGAAACTGATCTAAATCAAAAAGTTTCAGTTTCTTTAGCTAATCAACAAAATGATATTGATTATAGTAAAGTAACTAACTATTATAACTTTACTAATTATATGATGATTACATTAACTCTTGTAATTATAACAATGATCATGGTTTCTTTTAATGAAGAAAAAATTAAACAAAGAAATTTAATTTCACCAGTTAGTTACCAAAAAATGAATCGCCAGTTATTACTTGGCAATTATACAGTTGGAATCCTGATTTGGTTTCTATATATTGGTTTTAGTTTTATTTTATATCCTGAAGCAATGATTTCTAAAAATGGAATATTATTAATTATCAATTCATTAGCTTTAGTAGTTTTTATTCAAGTATTTAGTTTTATGGTTGCTAAATTTACTAGTAATCGAGAAATTTTAAGTGGAATAGGGAATGTCTTTGGTTTAGGCTCAAGTTTTCTTTGTGGAGCTTTTGTACCCCAAAGTATGTTAAGTCCATTTGTTTTATCAATAGCTAAATTTTTACCATCATACTGGTTTATTAAAAATAATAACGAAATTGTAAAACTAACACGTTATAACTTAGAATCATTGCTTCCAATTATCATTAATATTATAATTATCTTAGCATTTGCATTATTAGCTTATCTAGCAATGCAAGTTGTAACTAGATTGAAGATAAAAAGGTGAAGATAATGGAAATAGAATATTACGAAGCAACTAAAGAGGATGCTAAGGCATATATTGAATATTTAAAAAAAATTGGCAGTGAAACTAATAATTTAACTTTTAGCTCTAATGAATTAAAAGTTAATGAGTTAGAAGAAATGACATTTATTGATGAAATTCATCAAAGTAAAAATTCAGTTATGATCTTAGCTAAAGATAATGATAAAATCATTGGTAATGTTAATTTAACTGGTAATACAAGAAGTAAAGTTAAACATCGGAGTAATTTAGGAATTTCAGTTTTAAAAGAATATTGGGGTCAAGGAATTGGCAGTAATCTTCTAGCGGCAGCGATAGGCTATGCGCTTGAAAATGAAATTGAAATTATTGAATTAGAAGTTTTAACGACTAATAAAAATGCGATTGCATTATATGAAAAATTTGGTTTTGAAACAATTGGTATTTATCCAAACTATTTCAAGATAGACGATCAATATGTTGATGCCAGATTAATGAATTTATATTTATAGTATTAACTACGAGCAAACTTTGCTCGTTTTTATTTATAAAATAGAAATAGATAAATAGAATAACTAGTAATTAAAAATAAGTATTGGTAATTTCTAAATAAAGTATATATAATTTTATTATCAAAGGAGGTATAGTAATGAGTTTTAGAGATGATTTTTTATGGGGTGGCGCTACAGCTGCTAACCAGCATGAAGGTGGTTATAATTTAGGTGGTCGTGGATTAAGTACTTTTGATGCTGTAACTGGTGGTGGTTATCAAATTCCTAGAAAAGTAACGTATCAAACTAAAAGTGGTGAAGTAGGTGAAGTGCCGGTTGATAGTACGATGACGGGACCAGTACTAGAAAATACTTTTGGTTATATTAAAGAAGGAGTTTATTATCCAAGTCATCAGGCAACAGATTTTTATCATCATTATAAAGAGGACATTGCTTTAATGGCTGAAATGGGTTTTAAATGTTTTAGAATGTCAATTAGCTGGTCAAGAATCTGTCCTCAGGGTATAGATGAAATCAATGAAGAGGGATTACAGTTTTATGATGATATTTTTGATGAGTTATTAAAATATAATATTGAACCAGTAGTTACTCTTAATCATTTTGATATGCCAATGTATTTAGCTGATCATTTTGATGGCTGGTTAGATCGTAAAGTAATTGATTATTTTTTGTTTTATGTAAAAACAGTGTTCAATCGTTATAAAGATAAGGTTAAATATTGGATGACTTTTAATGAAATCAATGTTTTATCTAGCTGGTGTCAAATTGGGATTCATAATAATGAACCTAAAAATCTATTTCAAGCTCATCATCATATTTTTGTTGCCAGTGCTAAAGCCGTTTTATTAGGACATCAAATTAATCCTGATAATCAAATTGGGATGATGGTTTCATATACGCCTAGCTATCCAATGACATGTAAAAGTGAAGATGTGATGGAAGCAATTAAATTTAATCGTCAAAAGCACTTTTATATGGATGTTCAAGTAAAAGGCTATTATCCAGAATACCAGTTAAAAGAATTTGAACGGAATCAAATCGAAATTAAGATGGAAAAAGATGATTTAGAAATCATAAAAAAAGGGACTGTTGATTTTATTGGTTTTAGCTATTATATGTCAACTGTTTCAACTACTGATCCTAATGCCAAGAAGACGGAAGGAAATCAGTTTATTGCTTATAAAAATCCTTATTTAGATACTTCAAAGTGGGGTTGGACAATTGATCCCTTAGGACTTAGAATTGCTTTAAATGAAATCTATGACCGTTATCATAAACCTATGTTTATTGTTGAAAATGGACTAGGAGCTCCAGATACAATCAACGAAGATGGAACCATCAATGATGATTACCGTATTGAATATCTAAAAAATCATATCCAGGCGATGAAAGATGCCGTTGAATTAGATGGTGTAGACTTGATGGGATATACACCATGGGGCTGCATTGATATTGTCAGTGCCGGAACTGGGGAAATGAAAAAAAGATATGGTTTTGTTTATGTAGAAAGATATGATGATGGTACTGATAATTTTTCAAGAAGAAAGAAAAAATCGTTTTATTGGTATGCCAAAGTAATTGCTACTAATGGGGAAGATTTAGCTAATAATAAATAAAATTTTAATAAAAGATTGCAATTAGTTTTAAGATAAGTTATAATCTTACTTGCCATTACAATAGGCGGCTTCGAACCATGTCAGGACCGGAAGGTAGCAGCATTAAGAATCACCGTCTATGTGTAGTGGTTTTTTAGTAAAAGGAGAATATATGGATCAAGATATAAAGTACATGGAAATAGCTTATCAAGAAGCTTTAAAATGTTTAGAAAAAGATGAAGTACCGGTTGGTGCTATAATTGTTAAAGATGATAAGATCATTGCTAGAGCGCATAATTTAAGACAAACTAGTAAATTAGCTACTGCTCATGCAGAAATTCTAGCAATCGAAACAGCTTGTAAAAAACTAGATTCCTGGTATCTTGATGAATGTGTATTATATGTTACTTTAGAACCATGTTTAATGTGTTCGGGTGCGATTATTAATAGTCGTATTAAGAAAGTTGTTTTTGGAGCTTATGAATCAAGATGGTTAGCTTTGACAACCATTTATGATACTGGTAAGCCCGTTAATCATAAACCAGAAATAATCCCAGGAATATTACAACAAGAATGTTCTACTGTTATTAAGGATTATTTTAAAAAGAAAAGAAAGCAGGATAAATGTTAAAGATTTTATCCTTTTTTTGTAGAGATTATAGTATAATAAGTAAGAATGAGGAGTGATAAAGATGTCATATAAAGCTTTATATCGTGCCTATCGTCCCCAAACTTTTAATGAAGTAGCTGGACAGGAACATATTATAACAACTTTAAAAAATGCAATTAAGGAAAACCGTATTGCTCATGCTTATTTATTTGCTGGTCCCAGAGGAACGGGAAAAACTACAGTAGCTAAATTATTAGCCAAAGCCTTAAACTGTACTGGTGAAAATCCACCATGTGATAATTGCCCTAATTGTAAAGCAATTACTGCTGGAGTTCATCCTGATGTTATTGAAATCGATGCTGCTAGTAATAATGGTGTTGATGAAGTTCGTGATTTAATTGATAAAGTAAAATATGCACCAATCAATGGTAAATATAAAGTTTATATTATTGATGAAGTTCATATGATGTCACCAGGTGCTTTTAATGCGTTATTAAAAACTTTAGAAGAACCACCAGCTCATATCGTTTTCATTTTAGCGACTACGGAACCTCATAAAATATTACCAACGATCATTTCCCGTTGTCAGCGTTTTGATTTTAAAAAGGTTGATAACCATGATATTGTTTCTAGATTAGAATATGTCTTAAAATCCGAAGATAAACACTATGAGCCTTTAGCTTTGGAAATGATTGCTAAACTAGCTGATGGGGGAATGAGAGATGCTTTAAGCATTTTGGAACAATGTTTAGCTTTTAATAATGAATTAACAGTTACTAGTGTTAATGAAGTTTATGGTTTGTTATCAATAGATAACAAAATAAACTTTATCAAACAGCTTTTATCTAAAGATATTAAAGGGGTTTTAGATTCTTTAGAAAATATGTTAAGTGGCAGTATTGATATTAAACGTTTAACTTTTGATTTAATTGATGTATTAAAAGATGTAATTATTTATAAAAATACTCAAGACTCTACGATTTTATTTGTACTAACTAAACAAGATGTTGATAATTTAGCACCCTATATTTTAGTAGATGAAGCATTTGAGATTATTGATATCTTATTAGAAGCTAGCTCACATTATAGTCAGTCAGTTAATGCTAATACTTATTTTGAACTGGCGATGCTTAAAGTTTGTAACAAGATAAAAGATGAAAATCGAAAAGAAGTTGAAACTGTTACTAAGGTAAAAGTAGAACCAGTAAAAAAAGTTGCAGTAGAAGTTGAAAATAAACCAGATATATCATCTGTTATTGAGTCAAATGAAGCAGACGATGATAATTATGATGAATATCCACCAAGTGATTTTAATTACGAAGAATTACCAGTAATTACTCCTGATTCCATTGAACCGGTGAAAGAAAGTATAAATGTAATTAAAGAACCAGGCACACCTCAAGTTATTCTAGATGAAAAAGAGGTTGTAAGTAAAAATGAAAATGTTAATGTCGAAGTTGCTTTTGAAGATATTTTAAATATTTTAGTTCAGGCTAAAAGACCAATTTTAAATGAAATCAAAGAAAAATGGTCAGTTATTGCTCGTTATCGTTTTAATTTAAATACTGCTAAATTTGCTTCAATGTTATGTGATGGAACACCTGTTGCTGCTTGTAAAGGTGGAATTATTATTACTTTTGATCATCAGCCTAATGTAAATGAAGTCAATGAAACCAAAAACTACTATCAGTTAAAAAACTTTTTAAGTGAGATTTTAGGAGAAAACTACGATTTTATTGCCATTAAGAGTGAAAAATGGCCAGAACTTAGAAATACATATATTGAAATGATGAAATCTAATCGTTTACCGACAGCTAAACCAATTGTTTTAAATCATATTGGTGAAAGAGAAGATGAAACAAAATTAAATGATGCTCAGTCTTTAGCTGTTAAGCTGTTTGGTGATTTAGTTGAATTTGAAGAATAGGAGAAAGATATGAATTATCCACAAGCTTTTCAAGACTTAGTTGATTGTTTTAAAAGATTACCAGGAATTGGTGGTAAAAGTGCTGAACGTTTAGTTTATCATGTTTTAACAATGGATAAAAAATATGTTGATGAATTTGCAAAAGCATTAGAAGAAATCCATGATAAAATTCATTATTGTAAAAAATGCGGTCATATTTGTGAAGGAGAGTATTGTGATATTTGCATGGATCCTGATCGTGATCAATCAACTATTTGCGTAGTTGAAGATTCTAAAGATGTTTTTGCCATGGAAAAAGTTAAAGAATATCGGGGTTTATATCATGTTTTACATGGCGCTGTATCAATCATGGACGGCAAAACAATCGACGATTTAAATATAGCTTCTTTATTTGAACGTTTGGATGATAATGTTAAAGAAGTAATTATCGCTACTAATCCAACTCGAGATGGAGAAACCACAGCACTGTATCTTGCTAAGTTATTATCAAAGAAAAATGTTAATACTAGTAGAATTGCCAACGGCTTACCAATTGGCAGCAATATTGATTATGCTGATGAATTAACATTATTAAAATCATTGGAAGGACGCAAAAAAATATAAGCATCTCATATAATTTTATGAGGTGTTTTTTTATGAAAAAAATAATCATTGCAATATTAAGAGCAATACTAACTTTATATATTGCTAATTTTTTTACTAATGATTATTTCAGTTATAATCTTTTTAATCTTCTTATTTTATCAATTTTATCATTTCCTGGATTAATTATTATTTATCTTTTATCAATAATATAAATATATTAAATTGGCAATTAAAAGTGTTTTTGATATTATTAATATAGTAATTTAGTAGGAGTGATTATATGAGTAGACCAATTATTGGAATTGTAACTAAGCATCCTGAATTAAAAGAAAAACAAAAAGCTTATATCTATATCAAAGATGAATATAAACAAGCAATTTTTGACAATGGTGGTATTGCTATTGGAATTTTACCTGTTGACCAGGAAGTTTATTATTGCATTGATAACTGGGATGAATATTATTTATCAAAAGAAAATCGTAATAAATTATATGCACAAATTGATTTGTGCGATGGTATATTATTACAAGGGGGCTTTCGCAGCGATCAATATGAGCCATTGATTGCTAGATATTGTTATGATCATGATATTCCATTATTAGGTATTTGTGCTGGACAAAATTGTATGTCACGCGCATTTGGAGGTACAACTAAACCAGTTGCCGATTTAAAAAAGCATAATAATAGTAAAAAATATGCTCATGATATTAATATTGATTCTAATTCAAAATTTTATCAAATAGTTAAAACTGAAAAAATGGCTGTTAATTCCTGGCATCATCGAAATATTACAGATTTTCAAGAATTAAAAGTTGCTGCTTATTGCGAAGATGGATATCCGGATGTAATTGAAGCTAAAAATAAAATGTTTTATCTTGGGGTGCGTTTCCATCCTGAAGTTTTATATTTAGAAGATCAAAATATGCAAGCTATTTTTATTAGTTTTATTGAAGCTTGTAAAAAATATCAAGAAAGAAAAAAGTAATCTATGATTGTTTCATAGGTTACTTTTTATGTTGGAATCAAAGTTTTTAATGAGTTAATTAAAATGATATTTGTCAAGCTATATGTTATAATATAGAACGAAAGTTTGATATAAATTGGAAGGAAGAAAATATGAGAGGTAAGTTTATTACATTTGAGGGACCAGATGGTAGTGGAAAAACAACTGTGTCTAAAATAGTATACAAAAAGCTACAAGAGCAGGGTTATCCGGTTTTACTTACAAGAGAACCTGGTGGGATTGATATTTCTGAACAAATTCGAAATATCATTTTAGATAAAAAAAATGTTATGATGGATGTTAGAACAGAAGCATTATTATACGCAGCAGCAAGACGCCAGCATTTAGTTGAAAAAGTGGAACCAGCTTTAGCTCAAGGTTATATCGTAATTTGTGATCGTTTTGTTGATAGTTCACTTGCATATCAAGGCGTAGCTAGAAATATAGGTATCGATGAAGTATATCAATTAAATTTATTTGCAATTGGAAATATTAAACCAGATGCAACTATTTTCTTTGATTTACCTTATGAAGTTGGTTTAGCAAGAATTAGTCAAAGTGATCGTGTTGGTGATCGTCTTGATTTAGAATCAAATGATTTTCATAAAAAAGTATATGAAGGTTATATGACAATTTGTAATAAGTTTGCTAATCGAATCACTAAAATTGATGCTAATAGATCTATTGATGAAGTTGTTGAACAAGTAATGAATATAATTGAAAGTAAAATATGAAAGAATACTTAAAGAAAAATCAGCCTAAATTTTATAATCTAATTAAAAATGAATTCAGCGCTAAAAAAATTCCGCATGCATATTTATTAGTGGGAGATAATACTAAAAAGCCATTAGATTATTTAGCTATGTCACTTATTTGCGATGAAGTTCTTGCTTGTGAAAAGTGTAATGATTGTCGCAAAGTTAAAGAAAATAAATATGGAGATATAATTAGATTAGATGGTAAAATTGCATCAATAAAAAAAGGTGATATTGAATATATCCAAGATACTTTTAAAAAATCATCACTCGAAGGAAAAGCTAAAATATATATAATCGAAAATATTGAAATATCAACTAAAGAAGCAATGAATACATTATTAAAGATGCTAGAAGAACCAACACCTGGTATCTATGCTATTTTTACTACTAATAATGTTAATCGGGTTTTACCAACGATTTTATCAAGATGTCAAATTATTGATATTGTTCCTGATAGTAAAGAAATAATTTGGCAATCATTAGTTAATGATGGCATTGATAAAGAGTCAGCTAAAGTATTAGCATATTTGTCACCAAGTATTCAAATTGCTAAAGATATTTTTGATGATCGATTTGAATATATGCTTGTGGAGGTAATGAATTTTATTGAAGATTTGTATACTAAACGAATGAATCTAATAATAAATGTTCAAACTAATTTGTTAAGAAAATATAAAGAGCGAGATGATATAAAGTTATTTTTAAATATGTTATTATTAGCAATGAAAGATATGTTTCACGTGAAACATAATCAAGAACTTGTATATCTCAATCATTATGATTTTTTTAATCAATTTAATATTGATGAAGATAAATTGATCAAACAAATAGAAATTGTGTTAGAAACACTTTACACAATTGAAAGTAATGCAAATCTATTACTATTAATGGATAGCATGATGTATCGTTTATAGAAAGGAGAGTATATGGAAAATCTTAAACTGGCAAGTGTCAAATTTAAAAGTGCAGGAAAAGTTTATTATTTTTCTACTGATATAGAATTAGAAAAAGGTGAGTATGTTGTAGTTGAAACTGCTCGTGGTGTTGAATTAGGGGAAATATCTCAAGAATTAAAATCAATAGAGGAATTTAATTTAGATACAGAATTAAAACAAATTAGCCGTCGCGCAACCAAAAAGGATGTTGAAGCATATCACAAAAATTTAGAAGATGCTAAAGAAGCTCTAGTAATATGTCGTGACATTGTAGCTCGATATGATATGGATATGCAATTAACTAATTGTGAATTTACTTTAGATAAAGCCAAAGTAATTTTTATGTATACTTCAGACATTAGAGTTGATTTTAGAGAGTTGTTAAAAGAATTAGCTACTGTTTTTCGTTGTCGAATTGAATTAAGACAAATCGGACCTCGCGATAAAGCTAAAATTATTGGAGGAATTGGAACTTGTGGATTACCACTTTGCTGTGCTTCTTTATTAGGAGAATTTAATGGGGTATCGATTAATATGGCAAAAAATCAAATGCTTGCTATTAATATTGATAAAATTTCTGGAGCATGTGGTCGGTTAATGTGTTGTTTAAAATATGAAGATGATGTTTATTCTTTAGAAAAACAGCGTTTTCCAAGAATTGGCAGTCGTGTTCGATATGAAGATAGGGAAGTAAAAGTGCTTGGTTTGAATATAATTAATGATTTAGTCAAAATTGATAATAATGGTGCAGTTATTTTTGTAAAACTTGATGAAATTAAA
Organism: Thomasclavelia sp.; assembly: GCF_017889095.1. Taxonomy (GTDB): domain Bacteria; phylum Bacillota_I; class Bacilli_A; order Erysipelotrichales; family Coprobacillaceae; genus Thomasclavelia. The sequence continues at coordinate 12,791 of NZ_JAGHEW010000083.1, forward strand.
TTTAAACAAAAAGGTAGCTAGTAATGTCTAAAGAAGTTATTAATTATTTATTAGCTTATAAGAATATGAAAATTATCCAAAGAAAAGATATGTTTAACTTTTCTTTGGATACTGTTTTATTAGCTAATTTTTGCACTATTAATAAAGATGTCAAACATATTATTGATTTTGGGACTAATAATGCTGCTATTCCTTTATTATTGTCAAGACGGACTAATCGAATGATTACTGGAGTTGAAATCCAGGAGGAAGCAGTTGAACTAGCAAGAAAAAATGTCTCTTTAAATAACTTAGAAGAACAAATAAATATAGTTCATGATGATATAGCCTGTTATGTAAAAAAAGCGCCTAAAGTAGGATTAGTTGTTTGTAATCCACCTTTTTTTCGAGTTGATGAAGAAAGCAATTTAAATGAAAATGAATATTTGACTATTGCTCGCCATGAAATAAAAATAGATTTAGAGGGCATAATTAAAGCAGCGGCTTTTGTCTTAGACAATAAAGGTCGTTTTGCAATGGTACATCGTCCTGATCGGATGATTGAAATATTAAATTTAATGCAAAAATATGATATTGAACCTAAGAGAATTAGATTTGTTTATCCTAAAGTGAATCGTGATAGCCATGTTTTATTAATTGAAGGAATGTATAAAGGAAAAAAAGGGTTAAAGATTGAGCCACCTTTATATGCTCATAATGATGATGGCAGCTATAGTGATGAAGTAAGAAAAATGTTTGGAGAGGAAATATGATAAGACAAAAGAGTTTTGAAAATAAACAATCAAATTTATATCTTGTAGCGACACCAATTGGAAATTTAGAAGAAATCACTTTTCGAGCAATCAATATCTTAAAGGAAGTTGATTATATTGGGGCTGAAGATACTCGTAATACAATAAAATTATTAAATCATTATGATATTAAAACTAAGTTGATTTCTCATCATGAACATAACTTAACGCAGTCGATTCCTAAAATTATTGAATTATTAAAACAAGGCAAAAATATTGCTTTAGTTAGTGATGCGGGATATCCAGCTATTTCTGATCCTGGTTATGAACTAGTAAAAGAAGCGATTAAACATAATATTAATGTTATTCCTGTAAGTGGGGCTAATGCTTGTTTAGATGCTCTGGTTGTATCTGGTATAGCACCACAGCCATTTATATTTTTTGGCTTTCTTGATCATCAGGATAAAAAGAAAAAGAAACAGCTTGATAGTTTAAAGAAATATCAAGAAACAATTGTATTTTATGAATCTCCACATCGGATAAAAAAGACATTAAAACTGATGCTGGATATTTTTGGTGATCGTCAAATTGCATTATGTCGTGAAATTACAAAACGTTATGAAGAAATTATTCGTGGGACTATTGGTGAGGTATTAGATATTTGTGATGAGTTAAAAGGAGAAATGGTTATTGTTGTTTCTGGTAGTGAGGAACTAGAAGAAGAAGTAGTATCACCGGAGGTTATAATTGAAAATGTTGATCAATATGTAGCTAAAGGAATGAGTGTTAAGGATGCTATTAAAGAAGTTGCTAAATTAAGAAAAATTAATAAAAATGAAGTTTATGCTATTTATCACCATCATAGTGGTTAATTATTGCTTTTTTCTATAAAATACTTTCTTAAATGTTTCACGTGAAACATTTAAGAATTATATATTTGTAATATTTCAGCATTTGATTTTATAAGATAAATAAAGTATGATAAAGCTCGGAAAGGATGGTAATATGGAATATAGATACAGAAGAAGTAGAAGAAGTAAAATGAGAAAACAACCAATTATAATTTCTTTATTAGCACTAGCTATTGTTGTTACTGGAGTATTTTGGTTTTTGAACAAAGATGGAAAATATGACAAATATCGAAAGTATGATGAGGGTAATAAAACCTTTGGCGAGGTAGAGCATTATGAAAAGGATGATGATAACTTTTTCATATCACTTTATTATCCAAAAACTAAAATTGACAAATTAGATAAAATCATTGATAAGTATCGTAAAGATTTTGTCGATAATCAGAAAACGGATAAAAAAGAAAAGACAATTCTTTATATGGATTACTCAATCGAAAAAGTATATGATGAATTTGTTAATCTTAAATTAACAACTAAAAAATTTGACGAAGAAAATAATTTATTAGAAAAAGTTGAGAAAATATATTGTTATGATAACGGTAAAGGAAAAATATTGACGGTTAAAGATGCATTAAGAAATAATTTTAAATCATTATTATCAAATATAAATGGAATTGATAAAGTAGATGAAAATAGTGAAAATATTGTTGTGAATAAAAGAGAACTGTTAATTTATACAAGTAATGATTTAAAAAATAAGATAGAGATAAAATATCAAGAGAACAAAAATGCAATTAAACTTGCAAATAAGAATATCCCTTCAAATGCACCTTTGGATGTTGCTGCACCAGCAGCCGAACCAGAAATTGATCCAAATAAAAAAATGATTGCAATTACGTTAGATGACGGTCCACATAAAACTAATACATTACGTGTTGTTGAAATGTTTGAGAAATATAATGGTAGAGCAACTTTCTTCCAATTAGGTAAAAATATTGAATTATATCCTGATGTAGTAAAAACAGTCTATGAACATGGATTTGAAATAGCTAATCACTCTTGGGATCATCCTGATTTAAGAAAGAAAGATAGTGCTGGAGTAAATCAACAAGTTGCGGACACTCAAGATATTATCTTTAAAATTACTGGTGAAGAGCCAAAATTAATTAGACCACCTTATGGTGCATTTAACGATAATGTTAAATCAGTAATTTACAATAATGGAATGCAAATTGCTTTATGGTCAGTTGATACTGAGGATTGGAAATTGAAAGATGCAAATAAAATTAAAGATGCTATTTTAAAGAATGCTTTTGATGGTGCGGTAGTTTTATTACATGATATTCATAATTTCTCTGTTGATGGTTTAGAAATGGCCTTATCTGAATTATCACAGCGCGGTTATCAATTTGTTACTTTAAGTACATTACAAAAATATAAAGAATTAAAACAAGTAATTCGTTAATTAATCCTAAAACTGGTAAACTATTGTTTATCAGTTTTTTTATGAATAAATATAATAAACTATAATTCTTTTATAATAAGAAAATATTATAGTAGATATATATAGGTAAAAAAATGTTGTACGAAAAGTTTTAATAAATTAATTTTTAAAATATCACAAGTAACTATACTGATAACGAAAGTAAAATTAAAATTGATTAATCAAGAATTAAAATTTTGAAACAATTAAATATTTATATGATCTTGCCATTATAAGGGTGATTTGTAATTATTTGAATGATATTTATTATCCTACAATTAATGGTTGCGTAGTTTTTAATTGATTATAGCAGTAATATTATCAACATGGTGAAAAGGTAGATGTATCAGTAGAAATTTAAATTAGAACTATCGCTATGGATTGTTAATCATAAGTTGTGTTATAAAAAGAATAGTAATGTAAAGATTGGAATTAAAGGTGGATTGAAAAATTGTGCTTAGATAATGATTAAAACTGATTTAAAAATACAAAAGATTTATTAGAAATTAATAATATATTATTAAAATGTTTCACGTGAAACGTTTTAGTGGTAAAATAAATAGAGGTGATTTTATGGAGATAATTAAAGAATTAATTAGACAAGCAGATATAGCCATTAAAAATGAAGATTTCGACCACTTGATGGATTTTTATAGTGAAGATGCAATTCTAGTAGTTCGACCTGGCAAGATTGCTAGAGGGAAGCAAGAAATTAAAGAAGCTTTTATTAAAATTGCCAAATATTTTGATAATAGCATTGTACCAACTCAAGGAAAAATGGAATTTTTAAAAGCTGGTGATACCGTTTTAGTAATCTCACAAACATTATTAGAAGCTAATAATGCTGATAGTAGTGAATATAGTATGGATAGAAGGGCAACCTATGTTTATCGATTAATTAATGATCAATGGTTATGTGTGATTGATAATTCTTATGGAACAACAATATTAGATGAAAATTAAATTGACTTTAGGTGAATTGTTTGTTAAAGTTATGAATAGAAAAGCGAAGATGGGAAAATGTTAAAGTGGAGCTGATAGAGAATTAGTGGCTGGTGGAAACTAATAGCAAAGCTTTAAGTGATGGGCCTGGAGCTGTTATCTCGAATAATTAAAGATAACCGTTTAGCTTGCGTTAAAAGTATTGAGTGACACATTTTGTGTAAAAAAGGTGGTACCGCGATTATTTCGTCCTTTTATTAAGGACGTTTTTTATTTGAAAGGAGAATGACGATGAAAGACAATAAAGATTACTATTTAACAACCGCAATTACTTATACATCTGGTAAACCGCATATTGGTAATACATACGAAATTATTTTGGCTGATGCTATTGCTAGATTCAAGCGTCAAGAGGGATATAATGTTTATTTTCAAACCGGAACTGATGAACATGGACAAAAAATTGAATTGAAAGCTAAAGAAGCTGGCATCCCACCAAAACAATTTGTCGATGAAAAGGCTGGAGAAGTTAAAAAAATTTGGGATTTAATGAATACAACTTATGATCGTTTTATGAGAACAACAGATGAATATCATAAACGTCAAGTTCAAAAAATGTTTAAAAAATTATATGATCAGGGAGATATTTATTTAGGTCATTATGAAGGAAAATATTGTACTGCTTGTGAATCATTTTTTACAGAAACACAATTAATTGATGGTAAATGTCCTGATTGTGGTGGAGAAGTACATGATGCTAAAGAAGAAGCTTATTTCTTTAAATTATCAAAATATCAAGATCGTTTAATGAAACATATTGAAGAACATCCAGAATTTATTCAACCAGTTTCTCGTAAAAACGAAATGGTCAATAACTTTTTAAAACCTGGATTACAAGATTTATGTGTATCAAGAACTTCATTTAAATGGTCAATTCCAGTTGATTTTGATCCTAAACATGTTGTTTATGTTTGGATTGATGCACTAACAAATTATATAACTGGTCTTGGTTATGATGTTGATGGTAATCATGGTGAGCTATATAAAAAGTATTGGCCAGCTGATTTACATCTAATTGGTAAAGATATTGTAAGATTCCATACAATTTATTGGCCAATCATGTTAATGGCTTTAGACATTCCTTTACCTAAACAAGTGTTTGGGCATCCTTGGTTATTACAGGGTGAAAGCAAAATGTCTAAATCAAAAGGAAATGTTATTTACGCTGATGATTTAGTAGATATTTTTGGTGTTGATGCAGTTAGATATTATGTTTTAAATGAAATTCCTTATGATAACGATGGAAGTATTACTTGGGATTTATTAGTTGAACGAATCAATTCGGATCTTGCCAATGTATTAGGAAATTTGGTTAACCGTACAATTGCGATGGCTAATAAATACTTTGATGGTGTGATCAATAATCCTAATGTTAGTGCTCCAGTAGATGAAGAATTAAAAGCAGCAGCTTTACAAATGCCAAAAAATGTAATTAGTAAAATGGATGAATTTAAATCAGCTGATGCTTTAAATGCAATCTTTACATTACTTAGAAGAACTAATAAATATATTGATGAAACAACACCTTGGATTTTGGCTAAAGATGATGAACAAAAAGATCGTTTAGCAACTGTAATCTATAATTTAATTGAAAGCATTCGCTTTGCAGCAATTGCTTTAATTCCATTTATGCCAGAAACAGCAAATAAAATCTTGGATCAAATTAATACTGATAAACGTGAATTATTAGAATTAGATCATTTTGGTACATACGCATCAGGAACAAAAGTAGTAAAAAAACCAGAAATGTTATTTGCTCGCTTAGATCCAAAAGAAATTGAAAAGAAAGTTGAAGCTTTACAAAAACCAAAAGTTGAACAACCTAAGGAAACTAAAGAGTTGATTACTATTGATGATTTTAGTAAAGTTGAATTAGTTGTAGGTACCGTTGAAGAATGTAAAAAGCATCCGAAGGCTGATAAATTATTGGTTTCTCAAATTAATATCGGTAGTGAAGTTAAACAAATTGTAAGTGGAATTGCTGATTATTATAAACCAGAAGAATTTGTAGGTAAAAAAGTAATTGTTGTTGCTAATTTAAAACCAGCTAAATTACGTGGTGTTGAATCACAAGGAATGATCTTAGCAGGTGATAATAAAGATTTATTAGAAGTTATTAGTGTTAATGATTTACCAAATGGAACTAGAATTCATTAATAATATTGACTTGAAAACAGTACATTTTCATTGTACTGTTTTTTCTTAAAAAGAATTAGCTAAAAGAAGGAAAAATAAAATGAAAAGAAAAATAATAATATTAAGAGGACCATCAGGTAGTGGTAAAACTACAATTGCAAAATTATTAAAAGATCATTTTAATAAAGATTCATTATTAATATCACAAGATGTAGTTCGTAGAGAAATGTTAGGACTTAGCGATGGTGAAAACACGTTAACAACTGATTTATTGATAGATCTTATTGAATTTGGAGCTAAACATCAACAAATAATTATTTTAGAAGGAATTTTAAGAGCAAAATGGTATCAAAAGTTATTTGATCGAATTAATGATTTATTTATGCAAAATATTTACGCTTACTATTTTGATTTACCGTTTGAAGAAACAGTTGTTCGTCATCATCAGCGTATTGAAAGAAATGAATTTGGAATTGAAAAAATGAAGGGCTGGTATAAAGAAAAAGATTATTTAGATAATCTTAATGAAAAAATAATTACAAAAGAATTATCGATAAAACAAATCTTAACCTTGATTATTAATGATGTAAATAATGACTAATTTCATTATAGTCAATGATTTTAAAATCATCTTAAATAGATAAGATTAAAGGTATATTGAAGATTAATGTATCATTTATTTGTAATAAAATGGTAATAAAAAATGAACTTTAACACAAGTTCATTTTTTTATAATTATTTAGAAAGTAAAATTATAAAAATATTGTTAATTTTCTTGAATATTTTAGTAATTTATGATTATAATCAAGTTAGAAAAATAACAAATTTATCACATTATAAAACACAATAGATAATGATTTAAATTATTATTAAGATTTAGGAGATAGCTTAGATAAAATACCACTTTTTTCAAGACGAGGTCGAATTAACAGATAGATACTGCTTGCAAGAATCACTGTTAGAATCGCATTAACTGATGTCGTAATGGCATTCCAGCTAGCTAATGTTAATGCAGCTTGTTGTGGGGCTTTTAATAGATAAGCATTATAAAAATATCCCAATATAGGTTCACCAATTACATTAAAAAGCATTCCACCTAAACATGCTAAAACGACATAAATAATTAGTTTTGAATCATTTTTACGATTTCTAATTTTAAAGATACGATGAGCAATCAAGCCAGTTACTAGCCCAATACATAATTTTAAAATGATCGTTTTGGGTGCATAGGTAACATAAATAGGATCAAGCAAATCACCGATTCCCATACCAATAGCACCAGCAAGTCCACCAGGAAGCCCACCTAGTAACAAAGCGGCTAATACGCAAAAAGTATTACCTAGGTGAAATGATGTTGTACCACCAGGAGTGGGTATCTTGATTTGTAAAAAAGTAAACGAAACGTATGCTAAAGCAGCCATTAGACCAATAATACAGATTTTGATTATTTTATTGTTCAATTTTTATTCCTCCTTAATTTTAATGTATCATATCATTATTCTGACGTGTAAAAAAGACACAGTTTTTTCTATTTTAATAAAGACAGAGATTTATAAATACTTAATTAATTTAATATAGTTGAACTTAGATATGAGGGAGAGAACTAAGATGAAAGTAAACGATATTATTAAATTTGCTAGTAAGTTAAAAACTGAATATAAAAGCGTCTTTGAGATAATCAACAACACAATAATTATAATTGATAGTAATTTTCAAATTTTATTCATGAATAAACAAAATGATCACTATCTGAATTTTCACGTATTAGAACAGTTAGAAAAATTTAAAGATTCCAATAAAGATATTTTTGAGTGGATAGAAAGAATAGACGAAAAATCAACTATAAGAATTGTAGCTACCAATATATATGATTTTGAAAATAATCATATTGGCTTTATTCTCGCAATTGATAATATTAGTGAATTAATGAGATTAAAAAAAGCTCGAGCAATTGACAACGACTTATTTAAAACTACATTAAATAAAGCTAGAATTTATTTATGGGAATATGATATAAAAGAAAAATCAATTAAATCACTATTTTGTCCTGATAATGCTGAGTTAGAAATATTGGATAATGATAAGATTTATTATAATATTCCAGATAGTTTAGTAGAGATGAATATTATTGATGAACTTGATAAAGAAAAGATTAACGAATTACATAAAGATATTGTAAATGGTAAATTAAATAATCAGATAAAATTAAAGATGCGAGATCATTATGGAAAACAGCAGTGGATAAAATTAAATTGTGCAACAATATTAAATCAAAAAAATGAACCAGTTAAATCAATTGCAATTGTTGAAAATATTGGATCATTAGTTCAATTACAAACTAAATATGAAATAGAGCGAGAATATCGTGAGGTACTAAGTGAAGAATCTTTAGGATACATAGAAGCTGACTTATTGAATAATAAAATAATTAGTACTAGATTTAGTGATAATATTTTTATTGATTATAAAGCTGACCTTACCTATGATCAATTTATTATTTTACTTAGTAATATTGCTATTACCGGAGAACAAGAAAAATTAGTACATGAGTTGAATAGTATTAAATTATTAAAGGATTTTAGAAATAATAAACGTTATCTAAAACTTGAGTATCAATTACTTAATCGTAAAACTAAGAATTATCATTTTGTAAGAGTTGTTGTTTTTCTAATTACAACCAAGGAAAATATTTATAGTTGTTTATATTTTAAAGATATAAATGATACTAAAGTAAAAGATTTGGATTTAAAGAAAAAAGCTGAGTTAGATTCATTAACTGGTTTATATAATCGTAAATCAATTGAAATAAAAATAAATCAGTATATTAAAGAACAGCCAGAACATAAATTTGCAATCATGATTTTAGATATAGATAACTTTAAACTAATTAATGATAATTTTGGTCATTTATATGGTGATGCTTTGTTGTGTGAAATCGCTAGAAAATTAAAATCAATTTTTAGAAGTGATGACTGGCTTGCTCGTATGGGCGGTGATGAATATTTGATTATTATGAAAAATATACCTAATATTCAAATTGCTACTGAAAAAGCAAAAGCAATTTGTAAAATGATTGAAAAAGAATATGGACATAATCAAATAAAAGTAAAAATTTCTATTTCAATCGGAATTGCTCTTTATCCTGATCATGGGAATAATTTTGAAGAATTATATTTGCATAGTGATCAAGCTTTATATCAGGTTAAAGATAATGGCAAAAATGGTTTTTACTTATATGACAAAAAAATCAATAATCAGCTATATTCGTTAGAGGAAAGAAAAAAAACAATTGATAAAAGAACTAATAATTTAGCAATCAATAATATAAATAACTATATTTTTAGAATCTTGCATGCAACTAAAGACTTAAAAACAACTATAAATGCAGTATTAGAATTACTAGGAATGCATTATGATATGAAACAAAGTCTGTTAATAATCAAAGATCTACAAAAAAATAAATATCGAGTTATCAACTCATGGAAATATGATAATGAGATAAAAAATAGTTTAGTTAATATTTTGATGTCTAAAAACAACTTAGAATATTATAAGTTGTTTAATGAAAATGGTATTTTATGGATTGATGGTATTAATAAATTAGATGAAAATAATGTTTTAAAAAAGATATATCAAGGAAGTAAAATAAATTCAGTTATTCAATGTATTATTAAAAGTGATGATCGAGTAATTGGACTTTTAAGTTTAGAACATCAAGATCTTTATCATTACACTAGTGAAGATCAAGAAAATATTTTATTAGTGATTTCAATTATTACTACTTTCGTTATCAAAAGGCATTATGAAGAAGAAAAGAAAATAGCTAAAAAATTTATTGGTAATATTTTTGCTTTTCAAAAAAATAGTGTTTATTTAGTTGATCGAGAAACATTACAATTACTTGATTACAATGATAGTTTAAAGAAACATTGGAAAAATATTCAGTTAGGTAATTATTGTTATCATGAACTGTTTGGTATACATCGTCAATGTAATGATTGTCCGTTAAAAAAGATAAATGACTCAAATGATCACTATAGTGATACTTTTGACTACTATGGAACTGAATTAAAAAGAAGTACCCAAATCATAAAATGGATAACAGGTAATGAATTAGCAATGATTTCATGGACAGATGATAAAAAGAATTAAATATTTTAGATATTAATAATAAAATTTGTTTCTAGAAGTGGTATACTTATCATGATAAATTAGAAAAGTTAACTTCTGGGAGGAATTTATATGATCGTAAATGAAATTGCCGTTAAAAATATTTTAAACGAGTTAAATCAAGCTAAATTAGTTGCTGCAACAAAATATGTTGATTATCATGAAATTGAAAAATTAGAAGAACTAGGTGTTAGTATTTTTGGCGAAAATCGAGTGCAGGCATTTCTAGAAAAATATGAGCATTATCATGGTAAAGGTGAATTCCATTTTATTGGGACTTTACAACGTAATAAAGTTAAATATATTATTGATAAAGTAAGCCTAATTCATTCCATTGCTAGCTATTCATTAATTGATGAAGTTGAAAAACAAGCTAGTAAACATGATTTAAAAATGCCCATCTTGATTCAAGTAAATATTGCTAAAGAAGAAAGTAAACATGGTTTTGAAATAGAAGAAATCGAAACAGTATTTGAGTATTTGAAAAAATGTCCTCATTTGATTGTCAAAGGATTAATGATGATGGCACCTAATATTGATGAAAAACAAACAACTGTTTATTTTAAACAAACTAAAGAGTTGTTTGATCATTTAAAACTAAAATATCCTGAATTTCCATTAACTGAGTTATCAATGGGAATGTCTAATGATTATCATGAAGCCTTAAAGTATGGTGCAACATTAGTTAGAATTGGTAGTGCATTATTTAAATAAAAGAATATTTGATTAAGCAAGTATCTAAAAGGTGCTTGCTTTTTTATATAAATATAATTAATAATCAAAATTATTTTAATTGATTAGCAAAAGGAATAATTCAAAAAAATTAAAATAAAAAAAGAAAAAACACTAAGTGCGGTTGTATATAGATAGTAGAGGAATAAATTATGTAGTATAATATCTTTAGATTTAATGATTTATTCTTCTAGTTTAGATAGAAAGGAGTAGATTATGAAATCAGAAATTAAAAATGATTCAATTTTAAAGCATCATCTAAAAAAAGCTGTTAATTTTGTAG
>NZ_JAGHEW010000084.1 GCF_017889095.1 Thomasclavelia sp.
CCCAGCTATCACTGCCGTTAAACATGGCATAATTAGCGTTACTATTTTTACCAGGCTGATTTCTATCCCAGTTAGTATAATCAACTTTTTCTTCATTTAACCATTTCCAGCTACCTTCTTTTTCACTGTCAGATAAGCCAAAGTATACTTCTTGATAACCACTATTAGTAACATAATCATACAAGAAGTCGTTTTCTTCTTTAGAAGTTATGGTAGCTAGATAACCATCACCATGATCTTGACAAAATTCCATTGCCGCCTGGCCACTATCAATCGAATTATCTTGATAAATATAATAATGATGGCCATTAAATTCAACGGCATCATCAGGAATAGTCGAAGAAGAAACCGGAGCTGATGATTGATTGCTTTTTTCAAAGTTAGTAAAGACAGTTAAATTTGTTTCACCGCTTTGATTTACATTTATATAACGGGTCTTTGTCGTATTGTTGTTGGAAAGATCCGTAATGATCAAACGGTAGGTTCCATCGTTTAAGCTAACGCTATATGGCTTATTGTCTTTCACTTTAATTTCGTCAATTTTAGTCATTGAAGAATTTAAACCTTGGCTAGGATCATCAAATTGTTCAATTAATAATGAATAGTTATCATACAATTCATTATTAATATCATAAACATTAAGATCAAAAGTCGCAGCCATACTATATAGTGGTTCTTGACCATTTAAGTTAACTTGATTAAAAGCTTCTTCAACTGTTAAGCATTGCTTATTGGTTAAATGACCTTGGTTATAAAGAGTCATCGCAGTATCTAATAAAAGCATCTTAAATTGATAGAAATTACAATCTGATGGTACATAAGGTAAAGTAGAATAAAATAAATTTGATAATTGTAATGTACCTAAACCTTCATAATTGGAACTGCCATCAATACCAGCCCACATTAAATAAGCAGCATGAGAAATTACAGTATTGTTTGTATGCACACCACCGTTATCACGACTTGTATTATTAGTATCTTGCCAATGAGTACCTTGATAAGTCGCGGGATTATTATTTTGGGTAGGATCAATCATGTTTCTAATACTGCCATGAACCCAGTTGCAACTATTATCAAGAGTACCATTATCATACCAGTCTTCAATTATTTCCCCAAAAATATCGGAATAAGCTTCCATTAAAGCTCCTGATTCACCTAAATAAACCATATTACTAATTGAACGTTCAACCGAGTGCATATATTCATGTCCAACGGTATCAACAGCTAGAGAGTTATCGGTTGCAAAGGATAGAATCGTCACGGGAATTTCGGTTATTTGCCATGAGTAGGCATTAGTTGTATCGCCTGAATTATGATCGTTGTAGACACCAACGATTGTTCCTTCTTTATTGTCATAACCTTTACGATTATAGTTAGTTAACCAGAAATCATAAGTCCTGCTGATTCTTGACATTAAAGTTACTGCTTTAGGATTATTCCAGTTAGTTGTAGTGGAAGTAGGATTAATTAAAGCAGCTCCATCAGTTGATAAATTGACAACATAACGACCATTAGTCCCTAAAGTATTACCGCTACTATCACTAATGGTAAAATTATAATTAGTGCCTTGAACGGTTACGATATTATTGTTGTTATCATAAAACTGACCATTATTTAAATAATAGTAATTATTGTTGTTGTCACAAATAGCAATATTACGAATTAAAGTATTATCTTGGCTATCATAAATGATGATCTTTTTTTCTTGATCGATCATTTTATAAGTACCATTATCATTTTCAGTTAAAAACGATTGATCAACACCATCAATATCTTTTCCTACACCAGTAACATTATCATAATAAACAGAATCAATCGAAGCAAGAATATCACCACTTTTAGCGGAGATAAAACAGTCCTGATGAACTTTATCGCTATAAATGTTTAATTGCCAGGCAATTTCTGGTTCATGATTATTTAAGGTATAAATTGTTAGACCTTTACTTTCAATAGCGGCATCATCACCATGTTCCTTTTTCATTTTTTTGATTGCTTTATCTTCGCTGTATTCAACGTCAACATCAATATCATCTAAGTCTAAATAGTTACCTGATAATTTTAAGCAGTTACCTTGGTCATCACTACTTACAGTAACACTTCGACCATAGACAGGAATATCTTCATATTCTTGGCTAAAACGATAATATTGATTGTCTAAGATAACTTCATTTTGACAGTCATCTAATGATTCATCAACATCATCGATACCAATGAGGTCACTAGCATCTTCAATGGCTTTTAAAGCGGAATCTTCATCAGTAATCGTTTGATCGGTAAATGTACCATCAATGTTAGTGTAGTTATCGTCTTTTGTAATTATTGTTTCATTGTTTTTAGATTTATTATTGGAAGAATTAGTAAATGGCAAATCAAAAAAGTCAAAATAAACTAAAGTACTAGCAGTTACAATTACTAATACTAAGGCAATAATTGTTAAAACAATTGCCCTTTTTTTCAAATTAGATGTCTTGTGATTCGCTGAATCACAATTTGGACATTTATTTGTGAAAGCATCAAGCTCTTTACCACATTTTTTACAATATTTCTTCATTTCTTCACCTCATTTCTTTTTTTATATTTTAACACAATTTAAGACAATTATTTTATTTTAAGTAAAGATTTTGGTTTTTTATTACTTTAATGCGGTTAAAACATTGTCATGAGATGACAACTATTGTTTTTGGCTTTTTTCGGTGGTAAGATATAAATAATTCAAAGATTAAAACGAGGTAAAAGATGAAAACACAATATCGAGATAAAGCATATTTTGAGTATCAGCAATTTAATCAGCAATGGCTATTGCAACATTCTAGGATAATGTATATTAGTTCGATAGTTGGATTAGGACTAGAATTGGTTTTGATGATCTTTATTTATGCGATGAAAATAACAACAATAAGCGTGCGCGGGTATCTTTTAAAATATGTTTTCATTCCAGCTTTGATTAATCTTGCAATGTGTTTTTTAAGCCGGCTGGTAATAAAAAATGAGCGCTTATTATATCGTCAAAAAAGTTATTTATTATGTTTCTTTACGGTTGTTATTACTTTTGTTTTTGCAACTGTACACAATATATTCGTGTCAGTATTAATCGTTTTGGGATTACCAATCTTGATTAGCACGGTTTATGAAGATGAACGTTTGACAACTTTTATCGCATTAATTAGCGTATTATTGATGGTATTAAGTGGCTGTTTTATAAAATATGATCTTGATAAAGTAGTTAACAGTATTTATATATTAAATATGGTTGTTCTATTAGTTATTGATTTTATTTTTTTGATCATTAGTCATTATATTATTCGTTTTAACGAGAGAAAAAGGGAAGTTACGATTCAGGGAAATATAGAAAGATTTGATTTAGAAAAAAGAATATATCTTGATGGATTAACGTTAGTTGGTAATAAAAGTGCTTTTGAAAAAGATCTTGATGATATTGTTGAAGATGATGATAATATTTATTATTTAGCTATTTTTGATATTGATTTATTTAAGCAGTTTAATGATCAGCATGGTCATCTTTTTGGTGACAGTGTTTTGGTTCAAGTTGGTAATTTGCTGTTGAAAAATATGCCAGAAATAAAAAGTTACCGATATGGTGGAGATGAATTCTGTATGATTTTTAAAAATCATACAGAAGTAGAAGTGTTAGAAAAGATTCGTAAATTACAAAAAAATTTGAAACGCAATGTTATTAATGGTACACAAATACCAGTAACTATCAGTGTAGGGATTTGTAAAAAAGTAATTGATGATGATAAAAATAGTTTAATTTCTAAAGCTGATTTGGCTTTATATCAATCAAAAGATAGTGGCAGAGATAAAATTACGCTAGCAAAAGAAAAAGTTAATTTTTAAAACAGCTTTTCCAAATTAATAAAGAACCAATAATTTGAATTAAATTTACCAGGATACTTCTAAAGTCAAAATTAACTAAATAACTTTCAATAAAAAAGCCTAAATAAGGAGCATCAAAAAGCGGTTTATTTAAATAGCCTAAAGCCATTAAGATAAAAGGAAAACTGCCTAAAATTGTTCCACCAATAACATAAGGAACAAAGGCTTTTTTATTATTAGTAATCGGCAATCCAAAGATAATGTTTTCATTAACTCCAAACCAGGCAGCTTTTAAACCGCCAGAAAATTTCTTTCTTGATAAAAAAGCGATGCCAATGGTAACTCCTGTTCCTGATAGATTGGCAAAAGCCGACATACTGCCATGGGTAAAAATATGTTCAAGCGGTAAATTTAATAATGCTGCTTGGATATTTTCATTTAGAAATAATAATTGAACCGGTCCTAAAACACTAAGCAAGATAGCCGGATGATAACCGCGATAAAATAAAAAACAATATAGAAAAACAACAATGATACAAGTAAAAAAGGAATCAAAGATACTTAAACAGCTTAAATTAAAATGTAAATAACTACAAATTAAAGTAAGTAAAATAATCATAATAGCTAATAATATATTTTTAAGCGAATCTTCAACAAATTTAGGTAAATCACTGATAAAATGATAATTAACTAGATATTTTTGAAAATAAATATCTAAGTAAAATAAACTAATTGGTAATAAATAAGCAATTAAATAATTATCTTGTTTAGCAATCAATAAAATAAAAACACTAAACAAACTATAAATAATTTTATGGGTAAAAAAATAAGTGAGAATACTTGCAACAATTAAAGGCAAATGAGTAGTAATTAATATGCATAAATCATAGCCAATGGTAAAATTGAACAGTCGGTAGCTTAAATAACTGATGGATGCTAAATTTCCAATTAAAAATAATGGTGTTAGCGCCTGATTAATCGTGGTAACTATTTTACTATTAGTAATTTTTTCTAGTGTCATGTGTATCACCGCTTTCTTTATAAATAAGTATAACGGAAATTTTTAAATAAGTAAAAATAAAAACTGGATTAGTGCCAATTAGCGTAACTAATCCAGTTTTCATAAGGAAACATGTGTTGTAAATGATCACAAACAGTTTCTTGAGAAATATATTTTTTTAATAGCTCCTTTTTTTGTTTTAATAATTTTTCATCATAAGTTGGTTTCATCATGGATAATAAGGGATTACTTTTTTTATAATATTTACCAAAGTAAAATAATTTATCAGTTACTTTTAAATCTTTAGAGATATCAGTAACAATTTCACAAGTCATTTTATGATGCTCGTGACCGTATTCTCCTTTAGGGTTGTGAGTTACGATATTATCAAATTTTTGGTTTGATAATAAGTAATAAAGATCGTTTTTGATATTAGCTTTAACTTTGCTCCAATCGTCACGTTTGCCATCAACTTTATCAGGATAATCTAAAATGATTCCAGCGCCACTTGTTTGTTTGATCACCTCGTTAAATTCTTTAGCGCGAGTTTGGTTATCACCATTAGTTAAACAGATTACTAGATATTTATCTTTAAGTAAATGCATACCACCCCAAATTGCTTCATCATCAGGGTGAGCAACGATCATAATATTTTTATAATCTTTAAACTGGATTTGATCAAATAGATCTTGATGACTAGCTTTTTGATAATTGTCAGTTGAATTAGTGCAACCGCTTAATAAAAGCAAAGTTAAAATAATTATTATTATTTTTTTCATAGACAAATTTTAACACGATATTTTATTAATGAATTTAAACCTTTCTAAAGATTGATAAAGTAATGCTTAATTTTTTCTGATGTTAGTTTTGCCAGAATTTAAAAAGATATACGATATTTTGGTGTTAAATAATAAATTATAAAAAAGTAGTGATTTAAATACTTGGATATGATATAGTTGGGATTTGGATAAGTTATATTTTATAAATAGTTGATTTAAGCGTGGGATAAAAAGTCATGGGTAATAGTGCATATCATTATCCAAATGATTTTTTAGGTGATAACATAGTATCATGATTTTAGGAGGAAAAATAATGAGAGTTATTAAAAGAGATGGTCATGTTGTTGACTTTGATGCTACAAAAATTGAAAATGCTATTTTAAAAGCAATGAAATGTGGTAGTGGAATCATTGATGAACAATGTGCTAAAGATATTGCAACTGAAATTGAACAATGGCATAGCTATAGTGATGCAGATATTTCAATTTATCGAATTGAAGGTCAAGTATTTGAAAAACTGATTGAAAAAGGTCAGATCTTAACTGCTAAAGCATACGAAGGGTATCGTAAAGTTAGAGAGTTCCAAAGAGAAACAAATACGATTGATAACGAAATTTATGGAATCGTAAATCAAACTAACAAAGAAGCCATGGAAGAAAATTCTAATAAAGATGCAACAGTTTTAGCTACGCAAAGAGATTTGATTGCCGGTGAGTTTTCTAAAGACTATTGTCGTCGATTATTGTTACCACCAAAAATTGTGCAAGCTCATGATGATGGTATTATTCATTTCCATGATATGGATTATTATATTCAGAAAATGCATAATTGCGATTTAGTCAATTTAAAAGATATGTTCGCTCAAGGTACAGTAATAAATGATAAATTAATTGAAACACCAAAATCTTTACAAACTGCATGTACGGTAGCTACTCAAATTGTTCAACAAGTAGCTAATGGTCAATATGGTGGTCAAACTATCTCGTTAGCCCATTTATCACCATACGTTAGAATCAGTTATGAAAAACATCGTAAAAATGTTATTAATGAAGGGAAAATGATTGGTATTGATTATAGCGATGAACAAATTGAAAAAATCGCTAAATCAAGATTACATGATGAAATTAAAGCAGGTATTCAAACAATTCAATATCAAATTAATACTTTTTCAACAACTAATGGGCAAGCACCATTTTTATCAGTGTTCATGTATTTAAAAGAAGAACCTGAATATATGGAAGAAACAGCAATGTTGATTGAAGAAACATTAAGACAGCGTTATGTCGGAATGAAAAATCCGGTTGGTGCCTATGTTACTCCAGCATTTCCTAAGTTATTATATGTCTTAGACGATAATAATGTACCGCAAGATAGTAAATATCGTTATTTAACTGATTTAGCGGTTAAATGTGTAGCTAAGCGAATGATGCCTGACTTTATTTCAGCTAAGATCATGCGTGAAAATTATGAAGGACAAGTTTTCCCATGTATGGGATGTCGTAGTTTCTTATCACCATGGAAAGATGAAAATGGTGAATATAAATGGTATGGTCGTTTTAATCAAGGTGTAGTTACTTTAAATTTAGCTGATGCTGGTCTGTCGGCTAATCACAATTTAGATAATTTCTGGAAAATCTTAGATGAACGATTAGAATTATGTAAAGAAGCTTTATTATTACGTCATGAAAGCTTAAAAGGAACATTAGCTGATGTGAGTCCAATTCATTGGCGCTATGGAGCTTTAGCTAGATTAAAATCTGGTGAAAAGATCGATAAGTTATTAGAAAATGGTTACTCAACAATTTCACTTGGATATATTGGTTTATATGAATGTGTTATTGCTTTAATTGGTCAAACTCATACTTCAAAAGATGGTAATGAACTAGCAACAAAGATCATGGAAAGATTAAGAAATGCTTGTGATAGCTGGAAAGCAGAAACAGGACTTGGATTTGGTTTATATGGAACACCAGCCGAATCAACTACATATACTTTTGCAAGAGCATTAAAGAAACGTTTTGGAATTGTTCCAGGAGTAACTGATAAAGATTATTTAACTAATTCATATCATGTCAATGTTCGTGAACACATTGATGCATTTAGTAAATTAGAAGTAGAAGCTAAATTCCAAAAACTATCTTCTGGTGGGGCTATTAGTTATGTTGAAGTTACTAACATGTCACAAAACTTAGATGCCCTTTCAGCATTAATTGATTATATGTATGACACGATTCAATATGCAGAAATTAATACTAAATCTGATTATTGTCAAGAATGTGGTTTTGATGGTGAAATCTTATTAGATGAAAATCGTGAATGGTATTGTCCAAACTGTGGTAACCGTAATCATAAAACACTAAATGTTTGTCGTCGTACTTGTGGTTATTTAGGTGATAATTTCTGGAATCAAGGAAGAACCCAGGAAATTGCTGAACGTTTTGTTCATTTAGATAATCATTTATATGGTGAATAATTGTGAGATATGCGCAAATTAGGCAATTAGATATTGCCAACGGCGAAGGAATTCGGGTTTCTTTATATGTTCAAGGCTGTCATCAACATTGTTTTAAATGTTTTAATCCCGAAACTTGGGATTTTAATGGTGGCAGTGAATTTAGTGAAGAATTGGAAAATGAATTAATTCGACTAGTTAATCAGCCTCATATCACTGGCATCACAGTTCTTGGCGGTGAACCGTTAGAACCGGAAAATCGTTATGCAATTAGTGCTTTATTAAAAAAATTGAAAGATAATTGTCCAAATCGAACAATTTGGCTGTATTCAGCTTATCTTTATGAAAAGATAAAAGAATTTGACGTGGCGATATTACCTTATTTAGATGTTTTGATTGATGGGCCGTTTGATTACAAATTAAGTGATCGAAAACTTCGGTTTCGCGGTTCTTCAAACCAAAGGATCATTGATGTAAAAGAATCATTGGAACAAGATAAAATAGTTTTATATCAGCCTAGTCGTTATTATCAAAATTAAACTTAATCTTTAGATATATTGTGTATCTAGAGATTTTTTATTAATTTTTAAATGAAATAAAAAATCAAAATTAGTGTATATTGACAACTAAAATAACATAAACTATAATGAAATTGTAAAAGGAACAGCCGATAAGCGGTTATGTCCTGGATTTATAAGGTAAAAATAACTACCTCAAGCTTTCCACAGACAGAGGTAGTTATTTTTTATCATTATGTTCCTTCTTGTTGTCAATAATGACAAGAAGTAATCTCACAATCAAACTTATAAGTGCCACAATAAGTGTTAAAATAGTTACCACTATCATGACGGTTTCATAAGCTGTCATGTTCATCACCTCCGTATTCAGATTTCCATTTACAAAAATGGATGATGAATATTACGAAGGATAACGTGCCTTCGTCGTCACGACCAAGACATAACCACCTACCGCTATTGCTGTTCCTATAACTTATAATAACAGCTATTTTTAAATATTCAATAGTAGTCCATTCTCAATACTTGTTAGCTCTAATTATTGAATTTGTAATTCAATGACAGTAGATTAAAAGTAAATTATAATATAGATGTAATAGCTACCTCAAACTTTGCCAGAGACAGAGATAGTTATTTTTTGTTATTATTTTCCTGCTTCTTGTCAATAGTGACAAGAAGCAATTTTTTATTTTGCGACCAAGATATAACCGCTATTATTATAATGGTTTTTGATAATAAGGATTGAATGTTCATGATAAATGATAAATAAATGAAACTGAAACTAAAAAATTATTTTAAAATAAATGATTTGTGATATAATGACTTCTTGAGGTCATAAAATGAAGGCTAATTTTAAGTGAATTATAATTATTGATTTAAATACATAATTATGGTTTTTAAAGATAAATTGTAAAAAAGAAGGAAAAATCAATCTTTTTTAGAATATTAGAAGCAATCTATAAACCTAAATTTAGCTTAATTTAGTACCTTATTACTTAAATATGTGCTATACTGTCTTTGTTAAAATTAATATAGGGAGTAGAAAAATGATCGGATATTATAGTTATACGGTTATTCTTACATATTTGTCACTAATTTTTGCTATGGCAGGAATTCATTTATCTTTTAATGGAGAATATCAGTGGGCATTTATTTGCTTAATTATGTGTGGTATTTGCGATACTTTTGATGGTATGGTGGCACGAAGTAAGAAAAATCGTACAGAAGAGGAAAAACGGTTTGGAATACAAATCGATTCTTTATGTGATTTAGTTGCTTTTGGTGTTTTTCCAGCAATATTAGGGTATAATGTTGGCTTGAGTTCAATGGGCTGGCTAGCAATTGAGATTTTTTATGTACTTGCAGCGGTAATTAGACTTGCATATTTTAATGTTCAAGAAGAAATTCGCCAGCAACAAACAACAGAAAAGAGAAAATATTATCAAGGGCTACCGGTAACGACATCGTCATTTATTTTACCAATGGCGTATGCATTTAGATATGTAATTTTTGGATTAGATTATATTTATGGGACGTTAATGTTGATTACAGGAATATTGTTTATTGTTGATTTTAAAGTACCTAAAGTGCAATCAAAAGGATTGATTGCTTTAGGAATTTTAGTTATAGTAGAATTTATTCAGATAATGGTGATACGATGAAAGTAGTTGATCGATTAGGAAACGAACAAACTAATGGTGAAAGCCAAAATAATTTATTAAGGAAACTTTATGGCACATTTCTTGGTAGATGTGCTTTAAAAATTCTTGTATGTAAGTTTGTAAGCAATCTTGGCGGTTTTTATATGAATTCTAGTTTATCTAAAAGAAGAATTCAGCCGTTTATTGAAAGTAATCAGATAGATATGTCACAGTTTGAAAAACGGGATTTTACTAGTTATAATGATTTTTTTACCCGCAAGATCTTACCTGGTAAACGTCCTTACAGCAGTGATGATAATGTATTAATTAGTCCGGCGGATGCTAAGTTAACGGCATATCCAATTGATGAAAAATGTCGGGTAGTTATTAAAGATACTAGCTATTCATTAGCGGAATTATTAGATGACCAAGATTTGGCTAGTGAGTATTTAAATGGATACTGGCTAGTGTTTAGACTTACAGTTGATGATTATCATCGCTATAGTTATATTGATGATGGGAAAATTATTAATGATAAGATGATTAAAGGAAAATTTCATACAGTAAATCCGATTGCCAATGATTATTATCCTATTTATAAACAAAATACACGGTGTTATACAGTAATTGAATCAAAGAATTTTGGTAAGATGGTTCAAATGGAAGTTGGGGCAATGATGGTAGGTAGAATTGTTAATCATCACAAGGAAAAGTGCCATCGTGGTGAAGAAAAGGGATATTTTGAATTTGGTGGTTCAACAGTAATTATCTTATTAAAAGAAAATCAGGCTGTTATTGATGCGGATATTTTAAAAAATACTATTAATAATAAGGAAACAGTAGTAAAATTAGGTGAAACGATAGGTAAGAAGATGAAGGAGGACAAATAATGACAAGAATAATTGCGATTACAAATCAAAAGGGTGGTGTTGGTAAGACGACAACTAGTATTAATCTAGCTGCTGCTTTAGCAAATACTAAACATCGTGTTCTTCTTATTGATATGGATCCACAAGCTAATGCAACACAAGGAATTGGAATTGACCGCGATAATATCGAATTGTCAACTTATAACATAATTGTTGAAGAATGTGATATGAAAGATGTTATTGTTCCTTCATATATTGCAAAGCTAGATGTAGCTCCAGCCAGTATTGATTTAGCTGGTGCTGATTTAGAATTAGCTAATGTTAAATCAGGACGCGAACAACGATTAAGAAATGCCTTAAATAAAGTAAAACGTAATTACGACTATGTAATCATTGACTGTCCACCAGCATTAGGATTATTAAATACTAACGCTTTAACTGCTTGTGATGCGGTATTAATTCCAGTTCAATGTGAATATTATGCCTTAGAGGGATTAACTCAATTATTAAATACTGTTTTGTTGACTCAAAGTGTCTTTAATCCTAAATTAACAATTGAGGGAATACTACTTACAATGCTGGATCAAAGAACTAATTTAGGGGTTGAGGTATCTCAAGAAGTTCGTAAATATTTTAAAGAAAAAGTTTATAAAACAGTTATTCCTAGAAATATTAAATTATCAGAAGCGCCTTCAGAGGGCTTAGCTATTTTTGATTATGATAATAATTCCGAAGGAGCCAGAGCTTATCGGGAATTTGCAAAAGAGGTGTGTAAGCGAAATGCCAAGTAATTCAGCGAAAAAAACAAAGAAAACAACTAATACTAGTGTAAAAAATAAACGTTTGGGAAAAGGATTGGATGCTATTTTTGGTGGTGATATCACTAGCTTGATCGATGATATTGAACATAACACACCAGCATCTAAACAGGTTCAGGTACCGTTAGATCAAATTCGTCCTAATCCTTATCAGCCTCGTAAGCTTTTTGATGAGGAAAAATTGCAAGAGTTAGCCGTTTCAATTAGGGAACATGGAGTATTCCAGCCAGTTATTTTAAAAGCATCGATTCAAGGCTATGAAATTGTTGCGGGAGAACGGCGCTGTCGAGCTGCCAAAATAGCAGGATTAGATCAAATCCCAGCTATCATTGTTGAATTTACAGATCAACAAATGATGGAAATTGCTTTATTAGAAAATATTCAAAGAGAAGATCTTAATTCAATTGAAGAAGCTCAGGCTTATCAGCAAATGATGGAAAGATTGAATTTAACTCAAGAAGAATTAGGAAAAAGAATTGGGAAATCACGTAGTTATATCGCTAATACATTAAGATTACTACAATTACCAGAAAAAATTCAAAACTATGTTCTTGAAGGTAAACTATCAATGGGACATGCTCGCTGTTTGATTACTCTTTCTAAAGAAAAAGCCGAAAGTATCGCTAAAAGATGTATTGATGAAAATCTATCGGTTCGCGATGTTGAAAATATTGTAAAAGGAATAGAATTAGGAAAATCACGTCGTAATGCGCCAAAAGTAGAAAAACCTAAAGAATATAAATATGTTGAAGATATACTTAGAAAAAAATTTAGAACTAAAATAAAAGTTGATGAAAAAACAGTAACCATTAAATATACGGATACTAAAGATTTAAATCGAATCTTAGAATTAATGGGAGTAATTGAAGAAAGTTAGAGATGATGGCTTATACTATCATCTTTTTTATATTTCTAAAAATTGTCATTATAGTATTAATTGTTGACTCTATTTGTAATTTTGAATTCAATGACTTTTATAGTATGTTATGATAAAATGATAGTAATCAAAAGGAAGAGAGGAAAGATGATAATGAAGCGAGTAAGTACAGGTGTCGAGAATTTCAAAGAATTAATTGATTATAATTACTATTATGTTGATAAAACGATGTTAATTGCAGATGTCTTAAGCGATAAAGTAATGTTATATACTAGACCAAGAAGATTTGGTAAGACCTTAAATATGTCAATGCTTTATTATTTTTTCTCAAATAAAGAAAAGGAAAACGCCTATTTATTTGATAGACTAAAAATTAGTGAAAATAAGGAAATCACAAAACATCAAAACCAGTATCCGGTTATCTTTTTAACCTTAAAAGATATGACTGCTACGAATTTTGAAGAACAGAAAAAACAGTTTGCTGATCTTATCAAAATACTTATATTAGAAAACAAAGAACTGATAAATAGTCCATCTGTTGATGAAGCTGATAAGAAAGTATTTAATGATTTTAAATTTTCGCAAGCTGATGACTTACAATTAAGAAATTCACTAAAAACTCTATCGCGATGTTTGTATCAGCATTATCATCAAAAAGTCATTATTTTAATTGATGAATATGATGTACCGCTTCAAAGTGCCTTTAATCACGGTTACTATGATGAGATGGTCAATTTTTTAAAAAGTGTTTTTTCAGCAGGTTTAAAAACCAATGATGCCTTAGAAAGAGGAATTCTCACAGGGTGTTTAAGAATTGCCAAAGAAAGTATCTTTACCGGTCTTAATAATTTTACAGTACGTACAATTACTAGCCAGTTTGCTTCTGACTGTTTTGGTTTTACGCAAAAAGAAATAGATGGTTTATTAAATTATTATAATTTAATAAGTAAACGTGATGAGATGAAAGAATGGTACGACGGTTATCTGTTTGATAATAAAGAAATCTATAATCCTTGGAGTGCTCTTAACTATATAAAGGAATTAAATGGAAATAACGATTTTCCAGCGATATCCTTTTGGGCCAATACCAGCAGCAATGATTTAGTTAGACAGTATATCAAAAATGGAACACTAAAAATGAAGGAAGAATTTGAAGAACTGATCAATGGTAAAAGCATTATCAAGAAAGTTACACCGGAACTTACTTATAGAGAAATGGATTTTAAAACACCTGGAAAGATGAATGACGATATCTACAGTTTCTTACTGTATACCGGATATTTAAAAATCAAGGATAAAGTTTATGATCCAGAAAGCAAAGAACTGGTGCAAAATACCTATGAATTAATCATCCCAAATAAAGAAGTCAAATACATCTATGAAGATATCTTTATGAAATGGTTTGAAGGGTATCAAAAAGAAAGAGAAGGTTCATTTGTAGAAGCACTGATTGATGGAAATGTTTCTTTAGCTAATAGATTATTGCAGGATGTCTTGATACAAAGCATTAGCTACTATGATAACTACGAGTCATTCTATCATGGTTTTATGGTCGGTTTTTTAAATGCTGACGGTTATGATGTAAGATCAAATCGAGAAAGCGGTGATGGCAGGTTTGACCTTGCAATGCTGCCATACAGTATTTTAGAAACTGCAATTGTCATTGAATGCAAGCATTCTAATAGTATTAAAGAACTAAGAAAAGACAGTGCTAAAGCCAGTGAACAAATCATCAATCAAAAATATATCGAAGGATTAGAAGATGAAGGATATGAAAATGTAATTGGTTATGGAATATCTTTTTATAAGAAACAGTGTATTATTACTAAAGCATAATAATTATTTAGACAGTCTATTTCAAAATGGATTGTCTTTTTTGTGTTTAAAAATAAATTCCATATAATAATTTGGATGGTAGGTATTAGTAAATTTGATTTCTATAAATTTTATAAATATTGTTATAAAATTGCGACAATTATTACATAAACTTGTGATTTAGATACATTATTATTGAAATGCTATAATGGCTATTTTATAATCCATTTATAGTTTAGACCAATTTGGTCTTAAAATAACACTCGAATAAAGTTAGTAATTATTGAATGAAATATAATTATGAAATATTGATTATAAACATGATATTGTTGTGATAAAAAAGTAAGGTTTATTGAGTTAAAGAGAGGGGTATGGATTGATGGATAAAATAGAGTTAGTTGATCATAATGATAGTGATAATGATGAGATTGAAATAGATCTCAGGTTTCTTTTTGATCAAATAAAAGAGTATTGGTATTTAGTGTTAACTGGAGCTTTAATAGTAATGCTTGCTGTTGTTGGTTATACGGCTTTTCTAGATACTCCGATGTATACATCAACATCAAAAGTATATTTAAGGGGCGCATCAAACAGTGTTTCTTTATCTGATTTACAGTTGAATCAGGAATTAACATCTGATTATGAAATAATCTTTAAAAGTCGACCAATTCTTGAAAATGTCATTGCGAATTTAAATTTAGAGTATTCTTATAATGAATTATACAACATGATTTCTATTGGAAATCCTAGTGATTCGCGAATTTTAGAAATCACAGTTACTTCCAATAATCCAGAATTATCGATGAATATAGCTAATGAAACAATGAATTGCAGTATTGATTCGGTTCGGGAAATTGATTCTCAAGAGCCATATATTATTGAAAATGCTGTTATCAATTCTAACGCGGTTGGGTATTCAATCATTCAAAAAGGATTGCTTGGTTTTTTAGTGGGAATGTGTTTGGCTATTGGTGCAATCAGTTTGAAAGCTATTTTAAGCGATACAATTCAATCAATTGAAGATCTGGAAAATACGGTTCAATTACCAGTGTTGTGTTCAGTTATTGAAGACAAAGATCTTGTTTACAATAAAAAACAGGATAAAAAAAGAAGGAGACGTTAAAAATGGCACAGTCTATGATAAGTATAAATGAAGAACTTGTAAATAAAACTTTACAAGAATCATATAAGATATTAAGAACTAATCTACTATATGTTGATCGATTAAAGGTAATTGCCATTACTAGTACTATACCTAATGAGGGTAAAACAATTACTGCCTTTAATTTAGCTCGGGGTTTTGCAGAAGCGGGGAAAAAGGTTGTATTAATGGATTGTGATTTACGAAAAACATCTTTAAAGTATCTTTTAAATATATCTGGTAATAAAAGAGGGGTCAGTGAATATTTAACGGGACAATCAGGTAATGTAGTATTTGAAACTAATATTGAAAATCTTTATGTAATCTTGTCAGGGAAAAAACCACCCAATCCATCAGAAATTTTATCAGGTGAAAAGTTTAGTGAGCTAATTGAAAAACTAAAAGATACTTTTGATTATGTAATCATTGATACTCCACCAGTTGCTGCAGCGGCGGATGCTTCTATTGTTGGAAGAATTGCTGATGGTACAGTCATGGTCGTAAGAAACCAAATTAGTAAAAAGAAAATCATTAAACGAGCTGTTTTAAACTTAGAAAGAAATGGTGTAAGAATGGTAGGACTAGTATTGAATGGTGTAAAAAGAACATCATCAGAATATGGTTATGGCTATGGGTATGGTTACGGTTATGGAAAAGAGTAAAAAAACTAGCAAGTTATTTTATCTATATATCTTTCTTATTGTTGTTATAGCTGTTTCGATTGTTATTATGGTATGTTTTCATGGCAATAATCAAAGTGATGTGGTAAGTAGTGAAAAAAACGAAGATTATCATCATATTACCTATAATAATGAAAAGTATCAGTATAATAGTTCAATTGTTTCTATTTTATTCTTGGGAATTGATACATCGGATCCAACTGATAGCCAAGGACAGGCCGATGTATTAGAACTGCTTTTATTGGATCGTACTAATAAAAGTATGCAAGTTGTTTCTATTCCTAGAGATACAATGACTGATATTAGATTATATGATGTAGAGGGTAATAGTTTAGGATGGCAAAAGCATCATATTAATTTATCGTATGCGTACGCCAATAATGAAAGAAATGGGTGTATGCGTGCTTCGCAGGCTGTTTCTAGAATGTTAGGGGATATACCAATCGTTTATTATGCTTCATTGAATTTAAATATGTTGAATAAGGTTCAAAGTATCATGGGATCATTGGAGGTAACCATTCCTAATAATAGTTTAGTTGATGTTAATCCATCATGGAAAGAGGGGACAGTATTAACGGTTGACACGTCAAATGTGGAAACATTTTTACGTTATCGTAATACTGAAATTGATTTTTCTAATAATGAGCGAATGGAAAGACAAAAAGAATATATGTTGGCGTATTTTAAAAAAGTAAATGAATTATTAAAGACTGATTTTAATCAAATGGTGGAATCAATTTATAGTGTTGTTAAAGAAATGACAACGAATATATCTTTTGATGATTTACAAGTATTTGCCAATATGATTTTAGAATATTCATTTGATGAAAAAGAAAACTTCTACACATTAGAAGGGGAAAATAAAGCGGGGGCATTTCATGATGAATATATTATTGATCAAGATAAAGTAGAAGCTAAAAAAGTTGAATTATTTTATACCAAAGAATAATCGATTAATGATTTAAAACAAAAGGATTGAAAAAGGGGATATAAACAAAAATGATTTCTTTTTTATCTTATAAATGCTTTATCAATGATGAAATTGGAAATTATTAATTGTTTATATAAATACAAATAAAGCAGTATATTTGGATTGAGAAATCAGTTTTTGATACTGTAACACTAATTTTGAGAGGAGGAAAAAGCAAATGAAGAGATTAGTGAAATATGGAATGGCGATGTTACTTCTATTAACTATGAGCGTTTCAACTGTATTTGCGGTTGGAAGTGCCACAGCTAATGGTGCAGTAACAAATGTTAGTGGTGTAGCTGATGGAGTAACAGTTTCATTTTCAACAAGTTCTGATAAAGTATTTGAAGATGTAGAACCAGCAGTAGCAACTCAAATTGAAAACTTAAATAGCGGTACAGCTTTAGAAGATGCTCTAGCAAACGTATCAGTTCAGTTGCCTGATGATGTAAACATCGATTTATCAGAATTTAGCTTACTTACTAAATTGCAAGACTTAGTTGCTTTAAATGCCGATGGAAGCGATGCAAATGCAACTAACGTAACAGTAACATGGGAAGTACCAAACCTAACATCAAATATGGGGGATGTATACGTTTTACACTATAGTACAGTAAGAAGCGTATGGGAAGTAATTACTCCAGGTAATGTTGACTTTTCTAATAAAACAGTAACTGCAACATTCCCTGATTTATCACCAGTAGCAGTAATCTATAAACAAAGCGATGTAACAACTAATGGTGATAGTGATACTACTGATTCAACTAAAGGTGAAACTGCAGTAAAAACAGGCGATAACAGTGATATTGCATTATATGCCGGATTAGGTGGAGCAGCTATTATTGCGCTTGGATTATTAGCTTATCGCACTAAAAAAAGTAATTAATAGTTAAATCTAGATAGTGCTCTTTACAAGTTTTGTAAAGGGCATTTTTTTATTACTTTAAATTGGTATAATGTAAGTAATCATATATTTATCTGATTAAATCTTAATAATTATTAAGGTTACTTAGAATAATTGATAAATTATAATATTTATAAGGAGGGAAAAGTATGATTGAGGTAAAAAATCTAGTTAAAGATTATGATGGATTTAAGGCGGCTAATAATATTAACTTAACAGCACTTCCAGGGAAGATCACTATATTGTTAGGACCAAACGGAGCCGGAAAATCAACGACGATTAAAAGTATTGCCAATTTGTTAAGATTTGAAGGAGAGATTAAAATTTGCGGTTATCAAAATGATAGTCTAGAAGCAAAAAGATGTTTTGGTTATGTTCCCGAAACACCGGTATTATATGATGTTTTAACGGTTGAAGAACATATTGATTTTATTGGTAATGCTTATCGGATTGAAAATTATCAAGAAATTGCCAATAAGTATTTAGAGTTATTTAAATTAAGTGATAAGAAAAAAAGATTAGCTAAAGAGTTATCTAAAGGAATGAATCAAAAATTAAGTTTGATTTTAGCTTTGATGATCCAGCCTAAAGCACTATTAGTAGATGAACCGATGGTTGGTTTAGACCCAGC
>NZ_JAGHEW010000085.1 GCF_017889095.1 Thomasclavelia sp.
AATTCGATACCAATTTGAGACAGTTTACAAGTCGAAATATGTTAAAATATAGACAAGCAATAATTAGTATTGCTGCTGCTGTGAAAGGAGGAATATGTAGTGACATGTTACATTTCAGGCGGGTTTAAAATTATAATCAGATGATTCCTCAT
Source organism: Thomasclavelia sp. (assembly GCF_017889095.1). Lineage (GTDB taxonomy): Bacteria > Bacillota_I > Bacilli_A > Erysipelotrichales > Coprobacillaceae > Thomasclavelia. The sequence continues at coordinate 153 of NZ_JAGHEW010000085.1, forward strand.
ATGGAATATTTGATAGTATTGATTATAATTTTATACTTGGTTAGATCCGACAAAGACTAACCAAGTAAAAACCCGCTATAAGCAGCGAAAAGGATGAGCGACACCTCATCCTTTTCTTATGGAATATTTGATTTACACCTATATAATTACATATTTAAAAGTAAAAATCAAGTGTTATTGATGTTAAAAAATCTCTCTTTTTATAACAAATAAGCATGGATATCAATAAAATATAAGTATTTGTAATTTTTAGATTTTCATTGATAATTATAAATGTAATAAAAATAGGGAAACGGAGGAAAACAAGATGAAAGATGTGACTTTAAATAATGGTGTAGTAATGCCTGGTGTTGGCTTTGGGGTTTATCAAATCTCATCAAGACAAACCAAAAAGTGTGTTTTAGATGCTTTAAAAGTTGGTTATCGTCATATTGATACCGCTAGAAACTATGGTAATGAACAAGAAGTTGGTCAGGCAATTAAGGCTAGTGGATTAAAGCGTGAAGAAATTTTTCTTACGACTAAAATATACGGTGCTTATAGTTATCTAGAAGCTTGTCAGTATATTGATGATGCATTAAAGAAATTACAAGTTGATTATTTAGATTTATTGTTATTTCACTGGCCTTCTGGTAATTTGATAGAAACATATCGGGCGATGGAAGATTATTATCAAAAAGGAAAAATAAAAGCTTTGGGATTATCTAATTTCTTTGGTAGTGATTTTAAAACAATAATTAATAATTGTCGAATTATGCCAGCGGTCAATCAGGTAGAAGCTCATGTTTTTCATCAAAGAAAAGCAATGCTTCAGGAAATGAAGCAATATGGAATTTGTTTAGAAGCGTGGTCACCATTAGCTTGTGGAAAACATAATATTTTTAATCAGCCAGTTTTAAAAGCGATTGCTGCTAATCATCAAAAATCTGTAGCCCAAATTGCATTAAAATTTTTAAATCAAAAAGGAATCGTTGTAATTCCTAAATCAACCCATTTAAATCGAATTAAAGAAAATGTTGATATCTTTGATTTTAAGTTAATTGATGATGAAATTAAAGCAATTGAAAAACTAGACTTAAATCGTAGTTTATTTGGATGGTATGAATAAATGAAAAAGAAAATATTAATATGTATTGCTGCTATTTTGTTTGTGGTAGTAGCTATTACTGGTTATCGCCTATTAGATTTTAATGATGATTCTAGCCAGGAGGTAACTGATCCGGATTTTGAATACGAATCTTTTGAAAGTGAAGATACACAAGCGCCAGTAGTTTACATGACAAGTGAAATAAATGAAGATGCTTTAATGAGTATCTATCAGGCATTAAATTATCAGCCAACGGGAAATATAGCGGTAAAGTTAAGTATTGGTGAACCTAATAGTAATTATTTAAGAGTAGATTTAATTGGAAAATTAGTGCAATCATTAAATGGAACTATTGTTGAATGTAATACTATTTATGGTGGTAGTCGTGGTAGTACAGAAATGCATTATCAAGTAGCTAAGGATCATGGTTATAGTGATATTGCATCGGTTGATATTATGGATGAAGATGGTTCAATGACATTACCAGTTACAAACGGCAAGCATTTGAATGAAAATTATGTTGGTAAGAATTTTGGTAATTATGATGATTATGTTGTTTTATCACATTTTAAAGGACATACCATGGCTGGTTTTGGTGGAGCAATTAAAAATATATCAATTGGAATGGCTAGCCAGGATGGTAAAAGAAATATTCATAGTGCTAATGGCAGTATTGGTACTTGGAGTGGCGGCGATGAATTTTTGGAATCAATGGGTGAAGCTGCTAAATCGGTTGATGATTATCTTGATGGTCATATTCTCTATATAAATATTTTAAATCGCCTTTCAGTTGATTGCGATTGTGACAATAATCCACAAGAGCCCGATATGCATGATCTTGGAATTCTAGCTTCATTTGATCCCGTTGCAGTTGATCAGGCAAGTGTTGATTTGGTTTACCAGGCTCAAGATGGTGGAGCTTTAGTAGAACGAATTGAATCTCGTAATAGAATTCATACCTTAGAATATAGTGAAGAAATTGGTTTGGGATCACGGCATTATCGTTTAGAAAGAATTTAAAGCTATGGAATTATTATATCGAGAATTTATCTATATTTGGTATTATTCAGTAACTTTACTGGAACAGATTTTTCCTTATTGGGTAATAGGAATGCTGATTGGCAGTGCGGTTTCAATCTTTGCTAAAAGTTCGATCAATCAGTTCTTTAGTTCACTAGAAGAAAATAAAATTGGTGTTTTAGGAGTTTTTATAGCTAGTGGTTTAGGGATCGCCTCACCACTTTGTATGTATGGAACGATACCAATTTGTGCTTCATTTGTAAAAAGTGGAATGAAAGATGATTGGGTTGGTGCATTTATGATGAGTTCGATTTTACTTAATCCCCAATTAATTATTTATAGTGGTGCTTTAGGAACTACTGCTTTAATGATTCGCATTATTGTTAGTTTTTTAGCTGGCAGTATAGCGGGAATATTGTTACGTTATTTTTATCATGATCATTCATTTTTTCGCTTTACCAGTTTTGATGAAATAAAAAACAAAGACATCGATCCTAATATTATTAAAAGATATCTAAAAAATTTAAGTAGAAATATTAAAGCAACCGGAGGATATTTTTTAGCTGGTATTATTTTATCCGCTTTATTCCAGCGATATGTTCCTAGTGAGGCAATTACTTTTCTCTTTGGTGGTAACGAAGCTTTTGGTCTTTTAATGGCAGCTACAATTGGTGTTCCTTTATATGCCTGTGGTGGCGGTACGATTCCACTTTTACAGCAGTGGCTTTATCAAGGAATGTCTTTAGGTAGTGCTACGGCATTTATGATTACCGGTCCAGCTACTAAAATAACTAATTTAGGAGCTTTAAAGATTGTTTTAGGAGTCAAGAATTTTATTATTTATTTAATTTATGTAATTTCTTTTTCATTAATTTCTGGTTTGATCGTAAATTTAATTATTTAAAATCTAGCCTGAGCTGGATTTTATTCGTTAATCAAAGTACGTTGAATTTCTTCTAAAAATAAAGAAGCCGGTTTACTAAAGATTTGATATTTTTTCCAAACAAGATAAAAACCAGTTTGAAAATTAGGTTCTAAAGGTCGAAACGTTAAATTACAAT
>NZ_JAGHEW010000086.1 GCF_017889095.1 Thomasclavelia sp.
CAGAATCTGCATTTACTAATACGTTGCACCATAATACCCCTACTGCACCGGCAATAGTTAAAGGCATGAAGGTTTGGAACGCATTTTTAATTGCAGATAAATACTTGTTTTGTCCACACCACGCACCTACGCGGCCAAGGACATCTGCCATTTTGTCCATATTAAATTTTCCTCCCTTATCTATTTAATATAAACTTAACAAACCCACCTTTTTTAAGCAATAATATAAGCGCTTTCTGTAACCGATTTACATAATTGAAGATTTCTTGAGTTTAAAGATTAAAATTTTTTACATTTTTTTGGTAAACAAAAGTAGTAATCCCATGGTCTTACTACTTTTGTTCTCGTTCAATTTTATGAATTAAATTTAAATAATAATTTTTTTGAAATAACGCTGAAAAAATTAAGTCCATAATATAATCACTGCTTACTTTAGAAGAAAAACTATCAATTTTAGAAATCACATTTTCTTTAGAACACATCGTTAAACAATAAGTAGCGTTTTTTCTAAGATAACTATCATTTATCGAAGTTACTGCAATTATCTTGATCTTTTTTTCCTTTAAATGTTTGATTACTTCATAGATAGACTCTGACTCCCCTGAATAAGATACAATAATAGCAATAGAATCTTTATTCATATAAAGTAATCTTCGTTCTTGATCATATAAGCTGTTTAAATTAATCGATTGATTGATCGTGATCATTCGATGTTCAAACATTGAAGCTGATAAATAAGAGGTATCTTTAGCATAAACATCAATCGTCTTAGCATTATATAATTCTTCAACAATCTGATTAAATTGCTCAAAGTCTAATAAATTTCTTGTTGCTTCAACCGTATCTTTATATAAATTACTAATTCCTAAAGAAATTTCTTCTAAACTGTCTTTATCTTTAAAAGGACGATTGAAATCAACATCACTTTGATACTCAAATAAAACAGATTTCATAAAATTCATTCGAAAGCTATTATAATCCTTTTCTCCCAGCTTCTTACAAAATCTACTAATCGTAGCTGTTGAAGTATAAGTAGCATCAGCTAAATCAACTAGTTTCATATCAGCCACTTCTTCTTTATGATCAATTAAATAATTGGCAATTCCTTTTTCCAGATCACTAAAGCCTTTTTTATATTCTAATTTTGATAAAAGACTCATTTTCTTCACCTTCTTTAATACTTACAGTATAGTAAAATTTATATTTAGCAGCTTTTATAATTACGTAAAATATGATAAAAATAACGAACTTTTTATATTAGTCGCTAAAAAGCTCGTTATTTGTAATTTGTTAATTATATAAAAATGAAAATAGCTATTAATAAAAAGAAAATTTTGCGTCAACAGATATTCTAAGGGTTAATAGCTATTTCATTAATGCAGGCTTTATGAAGCTTGCATTATCATTCTATTAAAAAAGTATCTTTTAGTGAATAATTTTAATCAAATTAGAATATTATTTTCATTTTTTTTACTAGTTTATCAATATTCTGGTAAATTTTTTTCAAAATAAAAGATGACACTATTTGTCATCTTCAAATTCTTTATAATCAACATCAATAATATCTTCGCTACCACGACGATATTCATTTTGGCTATGATATGCTTTTCTTTTTTCTTCAGCTTTCTTACGATATTCTCGCTCATATTCTTCTACTTTTTTACTGTAAGTATATCGTTTAATTGATGACCAGATCAATAAAGCCGCGATAATGATCCAAGTAATTGGACTAGTAAGAATGTTTAAAACTAGACTTACTATTACAAAAATAATTAAAATGACTAAAATCGCATAATATATTGGCAATCGTATCAACTCCTTTTATCTATATCATACACATTTATCGCTTAAAATCAAATAATTCTTTTAGATTAATCGCAAAGCCAATCGAAATCTTTTCAATTGCTTTTAAAGAAATATTTCTACTTCCCCGTTCAACATCAGAAATATAGTTTTTCGACAAACCACAGCGAAACGCTAGCTCTTCTTGGGAAATTCCCTGTTTCAAACGTAACTCTTTGATTCTTTGTCCGAATCTTACTTCTATTTTTTCCATCTAATCACTCTCCATTTGAATCAATCGTTTTGCTTCCATACTAATTTTTTTAAATTGGTGATGCAACCCAGATCTACTAATTGTTTCACCGGTTTTATTAAAGTACGCTTCTGTTAATTCATTTAATGAATAGTCGGGATTTTCTTTTCTAAGCAAAGCTACATTTCGTGTCTTTTCATCAAGCATTTCTAAGCCCATAAACATTTCAATTGTTTCTATATCTTGTAACTGTTTATTAGCTGAAGCTAAAGTTTTTACTTCATTGGCAATATCACAATTATTCCAGCGATTTACAGTATTTGACATATTTCGATCAATTCTAGTGCTTTCAAAACTCATGACTGATTGGCTAGCACCAATCGCTCTTAAAAAGTCACCAATCTTTTCTGAAGATTTTAAATATACTACGTATTTATTACGTCGTTTGATAATTTTAGCATTTAATTCAAATGAATTAATTAAATTCGCAATAAATTTTGCATATTCTTCTTCATTAAAACTCATCTCTAAATGATAGTTAGAAGTTTCTGGATTATTGACACTTCCTGAAGAAAGAAAGGCTCCAGCTAAATAAGCTCGTACACAACATTCTTTTTTAAAGATACGCTGGCTAGGAACCGCACAAAAACCTAAACCTTGCAACAAAGATAAATCTTCCAGTATCTCTCTTGCTTTAGTAACTTTTAGAATATAAACGTTATTTTTCTTTAATTTCATTTTCCGTGAAACTAAAAACTCTATTTGGGGATCATATTCATCCTTTAACATCTTATGTATTTTCGAAGCAATCTTGGCATTTTCGGTTCTAATTGTCAACAATAAACCACTATTAGACAATGATAATACACCATTTATCTTAATTACTGCACAAAGCATTGCTTTTTGGCAACAAGATTCAAAATCGTTAAAAACAACTTCTTCTTTGACAACACGAGAAAAAGATACCATCTTTATCCTCTAATGATCGGCATCGCGATGTAATCGATGCACCTGATAATATTTACTATAATGATCTGCAAAATAATTAGTCAAAGTAACCGAACGATGTTGCCCACCGGTACAACCAATACCTACAATTAAATGCATTTTTCCTTCTTTATCATATTCATTTAATAAATAATCTAACAAATCTAACATTTTCTTGATGAATATTTGTGTTTCTTCTTTTTCAATTACATAATCATATACAGCTTTATCATTTCCCGTTAAATGCCGTAATTCTTCAATATAGAAAGGATTTGGTAAAAAACGCACATCAAACAACAAATCAGCATCTTTAGGAACACCATGTTTATAACCAAAAGATACAAAAGTTATTCTAAATGGATCGACTTGTCCTTTACTAAAATAATCTTCTAATAAATCCTGGAATTTTGCTCCTTTTAATTTTGTTGTATCGATGATCAAATTCGCTAAACGGGAAATTGGTTCCGCTAATCTTCTTTCAAATTCAATCGCTTCAATTAATGAAGAAGCTTTATTAGATATCAATAATGGATGTGATCGTCTTGTTTCTTTATATCTTTTAACTAGTACCTCATCATCGCAATCCAAAAATACTACTGTTAAATGAATCCAATCTAAATTAGATAATAGACGAATTGCCTTTAAAGCATCATCCAAACTTACCGCCATCGCAACTCTTTGATATTTAGAATTACCTTGAACTAGCTCTGCAAATTCAGTTAATAAAGCCACGGGATAATTATCTATACAGCGATAAGCTAAATTTTCAAAACAAGCCATGGCACTAGTTTTTCCGGCTCCTGACATTCCAGTTACAATCACAATCTCTTCTTGATCGATATTTCTTATTTCTTGATCCATAATCTCACTTCACTTTCTATCTTCATTTTATCAAAAATACTTTTATAAGTGTACTTGATTTTAATTATTTTCACAAATATTTTGATTCTAAAAGTTATCTAAATTATGTGTTTTATACTAAAAATATCGCTATTAATTGCTTTTTTTATCAAAATTAAAATGAACCCCTAAAGGTTCACTTTAATATTAATGATTTTATTGATTATCTGGAAATAATAATTCAATTAAATGAATACTCTGTTTATTAGCCATTTGAATTCCTTCATTACAAAAATGGCAATAAGTAACTACTTTATCGGTTTTAAACTTTTGACAATAGTTTTCAAAATAAGCTTTTTGTTTATCTTTTACAATCGGTTTGAACATTTTAACATTATCACCGCCATATTTTTTCGGTGCTAATATTTGATTCGACTTTAAGCAAGGATTGACTAACTTAGTGCCGCAAAATGACGTCTGATCATAATTATCTTCTAGTTCAATAACATCTATATTCATTTTTTTAAGTAAAGATCTTACTGCTTTTTGCATCCCCGTTCTTCCTTTAGCGCTCCAGCAATCTTGAATTGTCATTGCTTCATGATGATAATTTGGAAAAATAAAGTTAGGATCTTGATCAATAATTTCCCATAAAAAGCTTACTTTTGAAGTTAAAGAACTTTCTTCAATGATACAGGCACATGTAGGACATAATACAATTGCTTTATCATCAGGAGTTAGTTTTTTATGACCCGCTCGACAACAGCCAACTGGTTCAATTTGAAATCTTTGATAAAGATATTCCTTAACTTTTTGACTTTCACGAGGATGATCTTGTTTTTCTTTACAACTTGGAAAAAATACAACTGCCATATATCTTGCCTCCTATTCAACAATTAAAATATAGCATATTTTTTTAGTTATCTTTGATATTTCGATTTTTGGAAAATGAAAAGGTATCACTTGGATACCTTACGATATTCTAAAGCTATCAAATCATTGATTAGCGGGTATAAAACTGAATGGGTAGTAATTGATGAATGTTGTCTATAAATAATATACAAATCAGCTAAGTTTTTTTCCTTTGCTGCTTTATTACCAGTAATCAAAACAATCTTTCCTTTTACTTTATCATAGTCTTTTATTGGCTTAAATTTAGAGCGGACATTTTTTTCTAGAAAATCTCCAGAATTGGAATAAATTATGATTAACGTATCTTCATCACTGGCTTTAATAAATTCTTCCTGTTTAACGTCATTTAAATATGTAATGATAAACTTACCATTATAGGCTAATTTAAGCTGTAAATCTAACGCTCCAATTTGTGAAAAATATAATCCAAAGCTGGCAACTTTTTTATATTTATGCAAATCCCGTGCCAATTCTTTAATTCCATTGATTTCTTTTAAGGCTTCAATATCCTGATGAATTGTTTGAAGATAGTGATCAAAATTATTATTTTCAAGATATTCTAATATATTTTGATTATAGCTATAAGGTACGTTATAGGGATTTTCTTTAAAAGGAATCTCATCACGAAAATCACTAAAATCTTCAAAATCTATTTTTCTAATAAATTTAGATATGGTCGAAACAGATACATGGCACTTTCTTGCGATGTCACTAATCGTCATATCAGCTAATTGATAATAATTCATTAATAAAAAATAAGCTATATGATAATCAGTACTATCAACATCACTATCATTTAAAACAATTAATAATCGGCTTAATAAAACTCCCATTTAACCACCCACTTTTCTAATTTCAATTTTACTATATCAAAGCACTAAATACTATGATTTTAACGTTTACGCTGATAATCTTCTCTTACTTTATTTGACCATGATGGATCAAAGGTATTATTTCGGGAATTACTAAGATAATTATTCATCGCTTCAAAAGATACCTCTACTCCCTTATCATCATCATAAAAAGTGATTGAATGATTAATATCGATCCCAATTTTAGATGCTTCATGACAAGCATTGATCCTAGCTCCTAAGAAAATAAACTCCCAGCCATATTTTTCTTGTTGTCTAGCGATTATTTTTTTGATTTGTGAATAACTGTATTCTTTACTAGCATTTTCATAGCCGTCACTCATGATGACAAAAATGACATGATCACTTTTTTGCTTTTTTTCTTTGG
>NZ_JAGHEW010000087.1 GCF_017889095.1 Thomasclavelia sp.
AAACAAGAACCCAATCGGGTTCTTGTTATCTTTTATTCAACAGTAACTGATTTAGCTAAGTTACGAGGTTTATCAACGTCACAACCTTTTAATTTAGCTGCATAATAAGCAATTAATTGTAATGGGATAGCTACTAATACTGCTTGTAAAATAGGATTTACATCAGGCATGTAGTATGTTTCATTGACATTTCCAACTTCTTGACCAGCAATAGTAAATAAAATCACTTTAGCTCCTCTGGCAATTGTTTCTTGAATATTACTAATTGTTTTAGCGGCTACTTTTGGTTGGGTTGCTACGGCAATAACAACACTGCCATCTTCAATTAAAGCAATTGGTCCATGTTTTAATTCACCGGCAATATAGGCATCAGCGTGAATATAGGAAACTTCTTTTAGTTTTAAAGCTCCTTCTAAAACAGTTGCATAATCTAAATTACGACCAATAAAATAAGCATCGTGTAAATCTTTTAAATAACCAGCGTATTTTTCAAATAATGGTTCATCTTTTAAAATTTCTTCTAACTGTTTAGGTAGTTTGGCAATTCCTTTGATAATATCTTTATAGATATCATTTTCTTTACCTAAAGTCTGAGCAACATACATTGCTAGTAATAATAAAACAATTACTTGAGTTGTATAAGCTTTGGTGCTGGCAACAGCGATTTCTGGTCCGGCACAAGTGTAAATTGTTGCTTCGGCTTCACGAGAAATAGTTGAACCTAAAACGTTTGCAATGGCGATGGTCGTACATCCTTTTTCTTTAGCTAATCTAAGAGCTGCTAATGTATCGGCAGTTTCACCTGATTGAGAAACAAAAATACATAAAGTTTTTTCATCGATGATTGGATCACCATATCTAAATTCAGATGCAGCCTGGGAAAAAGTTGGGATCCCAGTTAATCTTTCTAAAATATTGGCACCTGAAAGACAAGCATGATAAGCTGTACCACAAGCGACAAAATATGCTTTATTAAATGCAGCAAAACGATCTTTTAAGGCAGCTAGTTCAGGTAAAACAATGCGATCTTCATTTTCAACGCGTCCTCTTAATGTTTCTCCAATAACGTATGGCTGTTCATGAATTTCTTTCAACATGAAAGTATCATAACCACCTTTTTGAGCAGCTTCGTTATCATAAGGAATATGCGTTTTTTCTTTAGATATTTCATTACCGTCTTGATCATAGAAAGTAATTTGATTTTTATTTAGTTTAGCAATTTCATAGTCTTCAATGAAATAAACATCTTTAGTATAGTCCAATAAAGCTGGAATATCACTAGCTCCAAAGCTGGCACTGTCATTGTTTCCTAAAACAATCGGACTATCTTTTTTAGTTACATAGACACAATCAGGTTCTAAAGTTGAAACAATACATAAAGCATAGCTTCCTTCAATCCGTTTAATTACTTTTTTTAATGCTTCAAGCAAATCTCCCTGATAATATGAGTCCAATAGATGAACAACAACTTCACTATCAGTTTCACTATGGAACTGGTAACCTTTAGCTAATAATTCTTCCTTTAACTCCCGATAGTTTTCAATGATCCCATTATGAACTAACGCAATTGTATTATCATTGTTAGTATGGGGATGAGAGTTTAAGTTTGAGGGAACACCATGAGTTGCCCAGCGAGTATGCCCAATTCCGACATATCCAACTGGAGTGTCATGGTCTAAACGATCAACTAAATTTTGCAATCTTCCTTTAGTTTTTACTGTAAAAAGTTGATCCTGGTCTACTAAAGTAACTCCGGCAGAGTCGTATCCACGATACTCTAACTTAGATAGTCCTTGTAGTAAAAATGGTAAAGCTTCTTCTTTACCTGAGAATGCTGTAATTCCACACATAAAAAATTCCTCCAAAATATTAAATTTTTATTTGTTATTATGGAGGATACCGAATGAATTTGTTTAATGATCACTCATTATTTTTGTTCATTGTTCAGGTAGTATCATACCTCTAGACCATCCGCCGAATCTTTCGATAAGTCTAGTCCTCGTCAACTAATCATGATTAGTCCTGGCGCTAACTGTTTAAATCTATCTCCGTAATAACTTGGTGTCTATTATATAAAAATAAAAGATAAAATGCAACCTATTTTATTATATGTAAATTAAGATGAATGTGTGATTGAAAATAAAAATTAATTTTTTATAAGATTTTAGCTATTTTTTCAAAATAGAACAGTAATTTTAATTGTTTTTGAATAAAATTAAAAAAAATCGTAAAAAATAAAAGTGATTTTTAAAGTTGAGGAGTATATGTTAATAGGAGGAATAATTATGAGTGTTCAAGAAAATTTATTAGAAATAAGCAGATCACTAGAAAATTTAGAAGAAACGGGAATTTACGATGTTGAAAAGTATAGTTGTTCATTAAAACATTTAACCAATCAGCTCGAATACTTTTATTGTCATCTTGTTAAAGAAGGCGGTCGGGATATCGATAATACATATTACCATTTAGCTAAGCGTCCCCAAATTCATCAACTGGCTTATTTTAATATTGGTCGCGGTTTTCCTAAAGAGTTAATGGATGGTCACTGGTGTTATATTTTAAAAGATCTTGGCTATAAAATGCTGATCATTCCTTGTACTTCAATCAAAGGCGGTAAGGCTAATCCGGAGTTTGAATTGGATGTAGATGTTATCATGGCTAATAAAAAAACTCAAAGTCGCTTACAGTTAAGTGAAATTCGCTGCGTTGATATGCAACGGTTAGATTTAAGAAAACCGTTTTGTGATGTTTTAACTAGTCATGATGAAATAATTAAGTATGTAAAAGAACATTTATTAAAATAAAAAGTGTGATTAGATAAATGAGAAAAATAAGTTGTAAATATTTATCTACAAGGATTATTCCTAAATGAACAATTTACTTTAATTAATAACTTCTATTTTAATTGGTGATAAAAAAACATGTAGCTTTTTGCTACATGTTTTTTATAAGTTTAATAAACGTTTAGTATCACGAGCGATAACTAATTCTTCATTTGTTGGGATAACAAATATTTTAACTTTGGAATTAGGAGTAGTAATTAAACGTTCACCTTGACCGTTAACATTGGCATCTTCGTCTAATTCAATTCCTAAAGCATCTTTTAATAAATCACAAATACCTTTACGGGCAAAAGCGGAGTTTTCACCAATACCAGCCGTAAAGCAGATAGCATCGACACCACCTAAAGCAATGAAATAACGTCCGATATAAGCAACTACACGACGATAGAAAATATCGATTGCCAGTTGTGCTCTTTCATTACCTTCCATAGCAGCATTTTGAACATCTCTAAAGTCACTTGATACTCCAGAAATACCTAATAATCCTGATTCTTTATTAAGCATATTGATAACTTGATGCATATCCATACCAACTTGTTCAATTAAATAATCGATTACAGAAGGATCTACGTCACCACTACGAGTACCCATCATGATTCCGGCAAGTGGTGTAAATCCCATTGAAGTATTAACTGATTTACCATCTTTTACAGCCGTTAAAGAACCACCGGCTCCTAAATGAGCTACGATAATTTTTGAATGTTCAGGATTTCCTAATAAATCAATTGCCCGTCTTGATACATAATAATGACTTGTTCCATGCGCTCCATATTTACGAACTTTGTAGTCAGTATAATATTTGTATGGAATTGGATAGATATAAGATCTTGGTTCTAAAGTTTGATGGAAAGCAGTATCAAATACTGCAACTGCTCCAGCTTCTGGAATAGCTTCTTTAAATGCATAATATCCAGTTAAGTGAGCTGGGTTATGCAAAGGTGCTAATGATTTTAATTCATCAATTTTATTTACTACATCATCATCAATCACAACTGAAGAATCAAAATAAGAACCACCTTGAACAACTCGATGTCCTACACCTTTTATTTCATTTAAATCTTTTACGATTCCTTTATTAACTAAAGTGTCTAATAAAAGTTGAACAGCTACTTTATGATCTTTAATTGGTTGTGTTGTTACACTTTTTTCTCCTTGATATTTAATCGTAAAAATTGAATCTTCTAATCCGATTCGTTCAATTACACCAGATGTAATTACTGATTCGTCATCCATTTCAAATAATTGGAATTTTAAAGACGAACTCCCTGCGTTTACAGAAATAATTTTTGCCATTTTTAAGCCTCCTTATTCTATCGTCATTATAACATCATTTTCTTAAATTACTAGATAAAACTAGTATCTTTATTAATTTTGTATTCATTATTATATGATTTTATCTAAATATTAAAGGAGGATCAATGTAATGAAAACTTATGGTTATGTAAGAGTTTCAACTAAAGAACAAAATGAACAGCGACAATTGATTGCCATGCAAGCTTTTCCGGTGACAAGTAAACATATTTTTATTGATAAAGTTAGCGGTAAAGATTTTAATCGGCCGCAGTATCAAAAAATGATCAAAAAAGTTCGGCAGGGTGATGTTATCGTGATTAAATCAATTGACCGTTTAGGTCGTAATTATGAAGAAATCTTGGAACAATGGCGCTTGATTACCAAAGAAAAACAGGCAAACATCGTTGTTTTAGATATGCCTTTGTTGGATACTCGTAATTCCAAAGAAAATTTAACGGGCATGTTTATTGCCGATTTAGTATTACAAATTTTATCTTATGTTGCGCAAACAGAACGCGAAAACATTCGTAAACGACAAAAAGAAGGAATAGCAGCGGCTCATCAGCGCGGAGTTCGTTTTGGCAGACCGCGAATTCCGATTCCGGATGAATTTGAAACAATCAAAAACAAATGGGAAAACAAAGAAATAGCTTCCCGTAAAGCAGCTAAAAAACTCGGCGTATCCCAGGATACTTTTTTAAGATGGGTCCATGGTAAGTAAATATTCGATATTTTTCTTGAAATTTTAACTAAATAAACTATAATAGTATACGAGCCAGGGGCGCATTATGCTGAGAAAGGTCTTGACCTTGTCCCTTATCATCTGAACTGGGTAATGCCAGCGTAGAGAGAGCAAAATTTTAATTAGCTGCTTTTTTACGCTTGTAAGAAAGCTTTTTTAATTTTGTTTGGCTCTTTTTTATAGAAAGGGGAAAACAAAGATGAAAAACAAAACATTTCAAATCACTACTAAAACAATGACGTATATGGCGATTTTTGCAGCCTTACAAATTGTTTTAGAGTACCTAACGCAATTTACTCCACAAATGCCTCAAGGCGGTAATGTTGCTTTTTCGCTAGTAGCATTGATGCTTTGCAGTTATTTGATGGGACCAATTTATGGTTTAGTTGTATCACTTGTTTGTGTTGGGTTACATTTCGTTTTAGGACTAGCAACTTTTTATGGGGCTTTGTCGGTTATTTTTGATTATTTTTTACCAATGGCAATCGTTGGTTTAGTATCCTTGATACCATTAATTAAAATAAAACAAATTGATATTCCAATTGGTATTATCATTGTAATGGTATTAAAAACAATTTGTCATTTAATTGCCGGTTATTATGCTTTTGCCACACTGTTAATGGCTAATCTGGCATACAATTTGCCATACAATATAGCAACTATGGTAGCATGTTTTATTTTGTTTATGCTTTTATATCCACGTTTAAAAAACGTTATTAAAATTTAATCAAGATCAAGGTATCGCTAAGATACCTTTTTTAGTTTTGTTTTTCACTTTAAAAAAAGTTAGATTTTGTGTATAATAGAAACGTTATAAAGCGAGGTAGAAAATGATGTCAGATTCTCTGGTAGGAAAAAAAGTGTTAATACACTGTTATAAGCATAATGGAACAATACATCGATGCTGGTCAAAGGGATTTATCTTAGATGAAAATGATGATCATTTTATTGCAATAAATAATCGTACTTTAGTAACCGAAGCTGATGGCAGAATGTGGCATACAAGAGAGCCAGCCATCTGTTATTTTCCAAAGAAAAAATGGTATAATGTAATTTGTATGATTAGAAAAACAGGTGTTTATTATTATTGTAATATTGCTTCACCAACATTATATGATGGTGAGGCCCTAAAATATATTGATTATGATTTGGATTTAAAAGTTTTTCCTGATGGAAATTATCGAATTCTAGATGAAGAAGAATACCGCCAACATGCAAGAGAAATGAAATATTCACGTGAGTTAGATGCAATATTAAAAAAGCAGTTACAGATATTGATTGATCTTGCAAGTAAACGGCAAGGACCATTTAGTGATGAGTTTACTAAACATTGGTATCATGTGTATGAAGATTTAACGCAAGGATAGGTGAAAAAGATGAAAAAAGAAATAATGGTAGATGATTTAAACGGGACATTGGAATTAGGAAAAAAAATCGGTGAACACTTAAAAGCGGGGATGCTGCTTACTTTAGATGGTGATCTTGGTGCCGGTAAAACAACTTTTACTAAAGGAATCGGTCAAGGATTAAAAATCAAACGAATCATTAATAGTCCTACATTTACAATTTTAAAGCAATATCATGGTTCTTTAAATTTATCACATTTTGATGCCTACCGTTTACAAGGTCAGGATAATGATCTTGGTTTTGAAGAAATTTTTGATAGCGATGATGTTTGTGTGGTTGAATGGCCAGAATTTATTAATGATATTTTACCAAAAGAACGTTTGGAAGTAAAAATAAAAAAGATTGATGAAAATAAACGAAAATTTATTTTTGTTACGGATACAAATAAATATGAACAATTACTGGAGGCGCTTGGATGAAAACAATTGTAATGGATACATCAAATAAATATTTAGTCATTGGATTATATGAAGATGATTTGGCTATCGCTAAATACCAGGAAGAAGGTAATCGCCGTCAGTCGGAAGATGCCATTGTTCGTTTACAAGAATTATTAAATCAAGCTAATTGGCAGCTTTTAAAAGTCGATGAACTAGTAATTACAATTGGTCCTGGTTCCTATACCGGAGCCCGTGTGGCTTTAACAATTGCGAAGACATTAGCAGCTATTTCTAATTTAAAAATTAAAGCAGTTTCTTCACTTCACGCATTAGCGGGTGATAAACAGGTTGTCAGTGTCATCGATGCTCGTAGTCATAAGGTGTTTGTAGGAGTGTATCGAAATAATCAAAGCATTGTTGATGATCGAATCATGCTGATCGATAATTTTCAGGATTTTATTAGTAATTATCCAGATTATCAAATCGTTGGCGATAGTGAATTAGTTGGCTATCATAGCGAGGAAGTTGACTTATGTCAAAATATTTATCAGGCTAGTAAGGCTGTGGCATATTTAGAGGATGTTGATAATTTAGTTCCTCGATATTTAAAAGATGTTGAGGCTAAAAAAATATGTTAATTAGAAAAATGGAACTTAAAGATGTTGATCAAATCGTAGCGATTGAACAAGATTTATTTAGTTCTCCTTGGCAAAAAGAAGATTTTATTTATGAACTAGAAAAAAATGCTTTTTCGACTATTTTAATTGTTGAAGAAAATCAGGAGATTGCCGGATACTTAGGAATGTGGAATCTTGGTGATCAAAGCCAAATTACCACTTTAGGCGTTGTGAAAAAATATCAAAGACGTGGTTTTGCTCGAGCGTTATTAGATAAATGTGATGAAATTGTTAGATATTTAGGTTATGATAATATTAGTTTAGAAGTACGGGTGTCTAATTATAAAGCAATTAATTTGTATCAAAGCTGTGGTTTTAAAACTGTAGCGATTAGAAAAGGGTATTATCAAGATAATCATGAAGATGCCTATTTAATGATAAAAGAAATGGAGGAGAAAAAATGTCATTGATTTTAGCGATTGAATCCAGTTGTGATGAAATGGCGATGGCTGTTTTAAAAGATAAGCGGGATTTTTTGGCGAGCGTAATTGCTTCACAAATTGATATTCATGCATTATATGGTGGAGTTGTTCCTGAAATTGCCAGTCGTAAACATGTTGAATGTGTATCACTAGTACTAAAAGAAACTTTAAAGAAAGCAGCAATTACGATTGATGATATCGATGCTGTCGCAGTTACAAAAGGACCAGGATTAGTTGGTTCATTACATATTGGATTGCAGGCAGCTAAAACTATTGCCCTTGCTTATCATAAACCTTTGATCGGGGTCCATCATATTGCTGGTCATATTTATGCTAATAATTATAATCAGGATATTAAATATCCAAGCTTATGTCTGGTTGTAAGTGGTGGACACACGGAACTAGTTTTATTAAAAGCGCCATTTGAATTTGAAGTTATTGGTGAAACTTTAGATGATGCTGTTGGTGAAGCTTATGATAAGGTTGGTCGGGTCTTGGATTTACCATATCCAGGAGGACCGGTATTGGATAAAATGGCAGCTATGGGAAATACTAGTTATAATTTACCAGTACCTTTAGATGATGGCAGTTATAATTTTAGTTTTAGTGGATTAAAGTCGGCAGTAATTAATTTGAATCATAAAGCTAAACAGCGTAAAGAAACAATTGAAAAAAATGATCTGGCGGCTTCGTTTCAAAATGTGGTAATTACTTCATTAGTTACTAAAACAATTAAAGCAGCAAAAGAATATCAGGTAAAGCAGATTATGCTAGCTGGAGGTGTTAGTGCTAATCGGGGGTTACGTAAAGCAATGGAAGAAGAGGTGGCTAAACTAAAAGATGTGGCTTTGTTATTACCGCCAATGAGCTGCTGTACTGATAATGCAATGATGATTGCTTTAGCGGCAAAAGAAATGTATGATTTAAATTTATATAGTGACTTATCATTAGGAATTAAACCTAATTTAGATTTAGAAAGTGAATCGGTTAGTGAGGTCGTTAAAAATGGATAAAAAAATCTCTAACGCAACGATGTCACGCTATCCGATTTATTTAAAAGCCCTTCGTAAAATGCAACATGAAGGTAAAGAAAATTGTCTTTCAAGTGAACTGTCATCACTTACCGGTATTCAGGATACTACGATTCGTCGGGATTTTACTTATCTGTCTAAAACCAATAATTTTGGTCAGCGTGGTAAAGGTTATGATGTTAAGCATTTGATCGATGGGTTGAGTGAAGTTTTAGGATTAGGTCTTGATGAGCCAATCATTATTATTGGTGTTGGCAATTTAGGCAGTGCTATTTTAAAATATAACCGCTGGCAATATACAGTTGGTAAAATCGTCTGTGGTTATGACCAGGATAAAAACAAAGAGGGAGAACGCTTTGGGGTTAAAATTCATCATATTGATGATTTAGAAAAGAACTTTCCTAAAGGGTGTAAGATTGCTATTTTAGCGATTTCTGATAATGTCCAGTCTACTGTTGACCGGTTGATGAAATTAGGTATAAAAGGAATAGTTGATTTTACGCACACTCATTTTACCGTATCTCCAGGTGTTGAAGTACAACAGGTTGATGTTGTCGTTGCTATTCAGGAATTAGTAATTAAAATGGATTCGCATCGTCAATAAGACTTGATTAATTGATAAATTAAATTATAATGGTGAAAATAGGAGGATTAATATGTTTGAATTTATTACAGTAAGAGAATTGTATGAGATGTTTTTAAGCAATCAGGTTATGGATTTAGAGGGGTATGAATATGTTGAACTTGAAGGCTGGGTAAGAACTAATCGTAATAATGGTAAACTTGGTTTTATTGCTTTAAATGATGGAACATATTTTAAAAATCTACAGATTGTTTATAGTGAAGAAAAATTAAATAATTATCAAGAAGTTGAAAAAATAACAACAGGTAGTGCTATTCGGGTTGTCGGTAAATTAAAATTGACACCAGAAGGAAAACAGCCTTTTGAAGTAGAAGCTACTGAAGTAGAAGTTGAAGGAGCTTGTGATAATGACTATCCATTACAAAAGAAACGTCATTCATTTGAATATATGCGCGAAATTCCGCATTTAAGACCACGGGCTAATAGTTTTTATGCGATTTTTAGATTAAGAAGTGTTCTTTCAATGGCAATTCATGAATTTTTCCAATCACAAGGATTTGTTTATGTCCATACACCAATCATCACTAGCAACGATGGTGAAGGAGCTGGTGAAATGTTTAGAGCGACAACTATCGACGATACTAATTTTGAAGATGATTTCTTTGGTAAAGAAGCCTTTTTGACAGTAACGGGACAATTACATGTTGAAGCTTTTGCTTTAGCATATCGTGATGTTTATACTTTTGGACCAGCTTTTAGAGCTGAAAACTCAAATACTTCACGTCATGCTAGTGAATTCTGGATGATTGAACCAGAAATTGCTTTTGCTGATTTGGAAGATAATATGGATCTAATCGAAGATATGGTTAAATATTGTATTGAATATGTCTTAGATAATGCTCCAGCGGAAATGGAATTCTTTGCTTCAATGATCGATAAAGATTGTATTAATCGAATCACTAAAGTTAAAAATAGTGAATTTAAGCGCATGACTTATACTCAGGCAATTGAAATCTTAGAAAAAGCTGATGTTAAATTTAAAAACAAAGTTCATTGGGGTATGGATCTAAATAGTGAACATGAACGTTATATTTGTGAACAAGTTGTTCAAGGACCAGTTTTTTTAACTGATTATCCAAAAGAAATTAAAGCTTTCTATATGCGTTTAAATGATGATAAAAAGACTGTTGCAGCCTGCGATTTATTAGTACCAGGAATTGGAGAATTAGTAGGTGGCAGCCAGCGTGAAGAACGATATGATGTTTTAGAAGCTATCATGGATGAAAAAGGAATGAGCAAAGACGGTTTACAATGGTACATGGATTTACGTCGCTATGGTGGATGTAAAC
>NZ_JAGHEW010000088.1 GCF_017889095.1 Thomasclavelia sp.
TAATGGAAGTACCTGAATATTTAGACGGGAGAATAAATAACTGGAAATTGAATATAATTGATGTTATTGATTTTGATTATCATTTATTAAAAGAAGAAGATAATTATAAGCTGATCAAAGCAGTTCAGTTATTATATCAGTATAAAGGGGATAAAGAAAGATTAAAAGGGATGACAGTAAGCAAGGAAGTATTATTAATTTTGGCGAGTCTAACAGCCAGTGAGAATTTAAGAGAAATTGCAATCGAAGCAAAGGAAGGAGAAGAGATTAAGATGTGTGAAGCGTTAGATAGATTTAAACAGGATAATATTGAATTTGGTAGAAAAGAAGGAATCACTTTAGGAAAAGCAGAAAGCGGAGCCGAGATTCTTTTAATGATGTTATCAAAGAAAATGGAAATAACGGATAAGATCAAAGAAACAGTAAATAATAGCAGTTATGAAATGATGTTGAATGCTTTAGCAAATATTGAACAAATCAATGATTTATCTGATTTGGATAAATTGTTAGTTCATTAGTATGTTAAGTAACTAGGATATTATTTTGAATTTGCAGTAAATTATTAAAAGAGCGTTTTAAGGTGCTTGTAATGGTACTTATTAAAAACGTTCTTTTATTTTTTTACATTATTACAATATTTTTACATTTTATCTACATAATTTTCAATATACACATAAGTTTTATATTCTCTAATTAAAAAATTTGATATACTTTTCATTGACGTTAGAAAGGGGGCTAAACAATGGGGATAAAAGATCAAAGAATATTAATAGACAAATCAATATCAAAAATGACTATATGAAATATCAATAGGGGTAAAGTAGAAGTGAGGAGAAAATGTATACGCATTGAAAAAGAGGTATGGATAATGAAGTGAATATAGTGATTTTGTCAGAGGATCAAAATTTAACGAAAAGTCTAATTGATAAGATAAATAGCCAAGATAATTATTTAGTTAAAAGAAAATTTGATAGTGGCAAAGATTGTATTATTTATCTAACTAGAAATAAATGTGATTTATTGATTGTTGACTTGATTTTAACGGAAATTGATGGAATTGGGGTTATTGAAAAGATTATCGAGGCTAATCATGAAGCATTTGAAAGATTAGTTTGTATTAGTAATTTTACTAGTGGTGTTGTTTTTGAACAGTTAGAAGCATTAAATGTTGATTATTATTTCAAAAAGCCAGTCAATTATGATTATTTTATGGATATTATTAATAAGATGGTAAAAGAAAGAAGATCAATTAATACTAAAGAAATAATTAAGATTGACTATGAACAGGCGGCTAATCAACTATTAAGCAAACTAGCAATGCCAAGACATTTAAAAGGCTTTAAGTATATAAAGACCGCAATTGGTTTAGTCTGTGAAAATATTAATTTATTAAGTGAGATAACTAAAGAACTATATCCACAAATTGCTTATTTGCATGGAACAACAGCATCAAGAGTTGAACAAGCAATTAGGCATGCGATTAAGAATACTTGGGAAAATGGTAATCAAGAAGCTTGGCATGATATTTTTGGCTATCGAACAAAATATCGTCCCTGTAATTCTGAGTTTATATCAACGATTGTAGACAAGTTATTATTAGAAAGCAAAAGATAAGAACCAATTGAGTTTTCAATTGATTCTTATCAAGAAAGATTAGTAGTGGCAACTAATCTATAAATAACTATGACGACTAGCAGCTTTGGTTTGATGTTCTAAACGTAATTTATCAGCAATCATGGCAATAAATTCTGAATTAGTAGGTTTTGATTTAGTAGCACTTACGGTATAACCGAAAATATCATCAATGGCATCAGTGTTACCACGATTCCAGGCAACTTCAATTGCATGACGGATTGCTCTTTCAACTCGAGAAGCGGTTGTGCTGTATTGACGAGCAATATCTGGGTATAATACTTTAGTAACTTGACCTAATAATTCGATATTATAATAAGTTGATAAAATTGCTGTTCTTAAATACATATAACCTTTAATATGAGCAGGAATACCAACTTCATGTAAAATATCGGTAATTTCATTTTCAAGTTTAATTTTTTGATATTTTTCTGATTCATCTTGTGACATCATTTTGATATCTTCTAAAGTTATTTTCATTACTGAATTTAGTGTTGAAGTAAAATAGTTTAGGTCAAATGGTTGTTTGAAGCAATAACTTACATTTAACTTTTCTAGTGATTCGCAAATTAATGGATTTGCAAAACTAGTAATACATACAACTTTGTTATAGGCACGACTATTAATTTCTTTTAAACGATTTAATACGCCAATACCGTCAATATTGCTTAACATTAAATCGATGATTAATAAATCACAACTATTGTTTGATAAATAATTTAAACAGCTAACGGCATTATCACTATTACCAATTACAGTAAAATTATTAGTTGCCTGCAAGCTTTCCTTAATATTATTCAATAAATCCTTGTTTTCTTCTAAAATGTATACTGTATACTTTTTTACGTCTGTCATCTTTGTATTCCCCTTTCGTTTTAGTGACAAAATTTATTATATTTATACAGTTTGAAAGAGAAAAGTGTTTATCACGAGATAATTTTTGATTTCGAAAAGTAGTTAATTTTCTTAGGAAATAGAAGAAAACTTTCGTGAAAATTCGTGATAAAATCTCGAAAATTTAAGGATTATAACGACTATTGTCGATAGCCTTAAAGCAGCTTAAAAATCAAAACATTTAACGTATCTAGATATAAATATTGAACTGAATAACTGCCAGTTGCATAACTGCTATATAAATCAAACATTTCTTGTTGATTAATTAAACGGTTTTTAGCACTTTGATAACTGGTATCATCAAATTTAAACTCCATCCACTCAATATTATTATTGCGATATAAGCTAACCTGTTTTTTTAATTCATTTAAATTATAACTACTATTATATAAACCCTCATGATTAAAATAACAATACTCACCACTTTTAGTATCGTGATACTTACTAATTGGCTGATATAATTTCAACATATCATTACTATCAAACATAAAGTAAGCATACATTGCAAACGAATCGTTTTGGTCAACATAATCACCCCAGGTAGCATCAAGATAATAATAATCATTGTCTAAATAAATCAAATTCCAGGCATGGTTAATATCCTGACTATCATCAAGCGCTTTACCTACAATATAAGAACATTTAATATCTACAGCCTGGCATAAGTATTGCACGGCTTTGACATAACCGCTACAAACAGTATCACCATATAATAAAGAACTAGTAAGATGTTGATTATCTTTGGCGTTTTCTACATAAGTACATTTGTTAATGACAAAGTTATAGATTTCTTTTAACTTATCATAGTCACTACTATTTTGATCTAACGAGCTGATAAAATTATCACGTACTGTTTCTATTTGGCTTTTTAAACTAGATGTTTCTTCTTTAGTATAACTATATTTAGGAATGTAATAACAAACTTTAACTTGATTTTGTAATTCAAAATAATTTAAATAAAAAATTTCGGGATGGTCATATAATACATAACTAGTAATATTACTAATAGTTTCCATATCACTGCTGCCAATTTCCGTTTTATCATCATGATTAATTACACAATCATAAATACTTTCGTATATTTCTTTTTCATCCTTAGATAATTGTTCATAATAATATAGATAGCAATCATCAAGAGAATTTTTCTTTTTAGTTGTTTTAGTTTCATTTTTTACGGTTGGAGGAGTAGTTTGTTTGTCTGATTGATCAAAAAAACCACATCCTGTTAATAACGTAAGTGTAATTAAAGTAATTAATATTTTTTTCATGTTTAAATTCTCACTTTCGTAATATTTAGTACATATTAATATTATAGCATGGATTAGAATTATTTTGATAAAATCAAATTAATTATCAAGATAATCAATTGTCAAGAAAGAAAATCTTACAATTTTCTTAATTTTTTTCATAATTTCGACATAAATTTGTATTCTAAAAAAGAATATGATATTATTTAACGGTAAAAAAGTACTAATATAGGAGGCTTCTATGAAGAAAAACAAGTTTATACAGTTTATAACTTCCAAATATCTAATTTTAGCAGTACAATTAATCGCTACAGCAGTATTTACTTATTTGATCTTTGAATTAAATTTGGTACCTTTAAAATATTTAATTCCAGGATGTATTGCTTTATGTGTATTAATTATTATTTTCTTCTTTATCATGAGAAGCGGTCAAAAGAAAATTGATCAAGGATTACGAAGTAAACGTTCAATTATTACTAAGTTAATTAGTTTACTTGTAAGTATTTTATTAATGGTAGCTTCAAGTTTTGTTGTTAGAGGAAATAATTTCTTCAATAATGTATCTGAAGCTAAAACACAAAATTATTTAGTTTCTGTAATTACAATGAAAGACCATGAAGCAACTAAACTAAAAGATTTAGATGGTGCTAAATTTGGAATTTCATATCAATATGATACAACTACAGTTACTAAAGCAATTGCCGATATGGAAGATGAAATTGGTGAACAAAAAAATATGAAGAAGTATGATGATTATACTTCTTTAGCTGATGCTTTATATGATGGTGAAGTAGATGCTATCATTGCAGGGCAAGAATACAAATCAATGCTGGAAGCAAATCATGAAGGCTTTGATGATGATACTAAGATTATCAAATCTTATGAATATGAATCAAAATTATCAGTAACTACTAAACAAACTAATGTAACGCAAAATTCATTTACAATTTATGTAACTGGTATTGATACTTATGGTTCTGTAAATACTGTTTCAAGAAGTGACGTAAACTTAATTGTTACAGTTAATCCAATTGAAAAACAAATTTTAATGACAAGTATTCCACGTGACTGTGAAATCGAATTACATAAAAATGGGGAAATGGATAAATTAACGCATACAGGAATTTATGGTACTAATGAAACAATTAGTACAATCGAAGATTTCCTAGATGTACAAATTAACTATTTCGCTAGAACAAACTTTAGTGGTATTACTAATATTGTTGATGCTCTAGGGGGCGTAACAATTGATTCTGATTATGCTTTTACAACACTTCATGGTAACTATGAAATTGTTAAAGGTGAAAACGAAATGGATGGCGATAAGGCTTTATGTTTCGTAAGAGAACGTTATGCTTTACCTGGCGGTGATTTCGATCGTGGTAAGAATCAGCAAAAATTATTAAAAGCAATGTTAGATAAAGCAATGTCAGCTAAGATCATCACTAACTTTAATAACATCTTAAGTGCGATTGAAGGATGCTTTGAAACTGATATGAGCAGTGACGAAATCAAATCATTATTAAATATGCAATTAGATGACATGGCTGACTGGGAAGTATTTAATGTTCAAGTTGATGGAAAAGGATATTTAACTTCAGAAACTTATTCAATGAGTGGAACTGAAATCTACGTAATGAAGCCATATAAGAAACAATTAAAACAAATTAAAGAAGTAATTGACAAAATTGAATCTGGTGAAAGAATCAGTGAAGATGATGTTGATGGATTAGGAAATTAGAGCTTCATTTGAAGCTCTTTATTAATTTTGATAATTATGACTATATTATGACAAGGCAATATGTTATTATATAAGGTACAATGAGGTGAAAAGATGAAAAAGAGAAAAAAGAAGAAGGGAATATTTTCAAAGCTTTTATCAAAGGGAGTACTTTTGTTACTGCAGTTGATTGCTTCTATTGTATTCTTGGTATATATATATATTTTAAAAATGTTACCATTGAAATATTATCTTATTTTAATGGCCATTGTAATAATATTATTTTTAGGTGAAGTTATTTGGATGACTTCAGGTTATCGAAAAAAACGGCGAACAGGTAAACGTTTTAGAATTTTTATTAGTAAACTAACAAGCATTATTTTATCAATTTTGATGATTACAATTAGTGTTTTTGCTTCAAGAGGAAATGATTTTTTAAATAATATCACCAATGCTTTTAAACAGACAAGAGTCATTGCAGTATATGTGATGAAAGATAGTAAGATTGAAAGTATTGAAGATTTAAATGGTAAAAGTATTGGAATAGAAAAATCAACTAGTACCAAAAATATTAATAAAATGTTGGCGGAAATTGAAACTAAAGTTGATAAAACCAAACAAAAAAACTATGATGATTATGCATCGTTAGCTGATGGTCTGTTTAGTAATGAAGTTGATTGTATTGTAGCTGATCAATCATATTTAGGAATTTTGGAAACAAATCATGAAGGTTTTGAAGATGCAACAAAAGTAATTTATAAACTAGAATTTGAAGAAACAATTTCTGAAGTAACCACTCAAACAAATGTTACCAAAGAACCATTTATTGTTTATGTTACTGGTATTGATACATACGGTTCGGTAAACACAATTTCTCGTGCTGATGTTAATTTAGTTGTTTGTGTAAATCCAGTTGAAAAACAAATTTTGATGGTCAGTGTTCCACGTGATACACAAATTAATTTACATAAAAATGGTAAAATGGATAAAATTACTCATTCGGCTATGTATGGTATCAATGAAACAATTCAAACGCTAGAAGATTTCTTAGATATTAAAGTTAACTATTACGCTAAAACGAACTTTAGCGGTATCACTAACATTATTGATGCTTTAGGTGGGGTAACAATCAATTCTGATTATGCTTTTACAACACTACATGGAAACTATAAGATCGTAAAAGGTGAAAATCAGATGAATGGTGATAAAGCATTATGCTTTGTAAGAGAACGGTATGCTCTTCCTAATGGAGATTTCGATCGTGGTAAGAACCAGCAAAAATTATTAAAAGCTATCCTAGATAAAGCAATGTCATCAAAAATCATTACAAACTATAATAATATTCTTTCTGCAATCGAAGGAACATTTGAAACTAATATGGGCAGTGATGAAATTAAAGAACTAATTAATATGCAATTAGATGATATGGCTTCTTGGGATATGTTTAATGTTCAAGTAACCGGTAGTCCTAAATATACGTATGATACATATTCACAAAAAGGACAAAGAACTTATGTAACCGAACCTGATAAA
>NZ_JAGHEW010000008.1 GCF_017889095.1 Thomasclavelia sp.
CAATCATGACCAGGTTTTAAATAATATGAAACAACATGATGAAAATAGTTTATTGTTAATTGGTAAATTAAGTGATCAAGATAAAGTCGTTAAACGGAAAGTTAGTTCTAATAAGTGTTTATCAAAACAGTTATCAATGTTTTGATAACAGATAAAGATGAATTAAAAATCACAGTATGATGCAATGGAATATTATGCTATAATGGATTTATAGTGAAGGAGGTTGAATATGACATTTAATAGACGCAGAAATTTAATTATAATTGGAGCAGTAGTAATTTGCTTAATTGTAGTGGCAGTATTTTTTATCTTTAGTCGCGGTAAAAGCGCAGATGATTATGTGGCAGAATATTTTGAATTATTAACAGATAAAGAATATGAAAAAATGTATGCTATGTTAAGTGATGATGGCAAGATTGAAAAAGATGCTTTTGTAGAAAGATATCAAAATATCTATGAAGGAATCGAAGCTAGTGATTTTAAACTAACGATCAATGATAGTGAAGATGATGTGGTTGATTATCAATTAACGATGAATACTGTTGCTGGAAAAGTTACTTCTAAAAATAAAGTTACGGTTAAAGATGATAAATTAGTTTATAACGAAGCTTTAGTATTAGAGGGGTTAGAAGCAGATTATAAAGTTCGTGTAAGCAGTGATCAGGCAACTCGGGGACGGATTTTAGATCGTAATGGAAATGAACTAGCAACCCAGGGGGAAGCTTATTCGGTTGGCTTAGTTCGTGGTAAATTAAATGGTGAAAATGATTATGGAAGAATTGCCAGTTTATTAAATATTACTAGTGAAGATATTAAAGATGAAATGAGTGCTTCATGGATCAAAGATGATTCTTTTGTGCCCTTAAAAGAAATCGCTAAAAATGACCAGGATCGAAGCATTGTTGATCAATTATTAGCTATTCCTGGTGTTAAGATCAATACCGTAACTGTTCGTTATTATCCTTATGGTAAAGCAACGTCACATTTGACCGGTTATTTACAACAAGTCAATGCTGATGATTTAAAAAAACATAAAGGTGAAGGTTACAATGAAAACTCATTAATTGGTCGTAGTGGTATCGAAGCAGCTTATGAAAGTGATCTAAAAGGTAGTGATGGTAAAACAATTACGATCGTTGATAGCAATAACAAACTAGTAAAAACGGTAGCTGATAAAGAAGTTAAAGATGGTAAAGATATTAAATTAACGATTGATGTTTCTTTGCAACAATCGTTATACAACGAATATCAAAACGACCAGAGTGCTTCAGTTGCTATGAATCCAAAAACGGGGGAAATCTTAGCGTTAGTTTCTACTCCATCTTTTTCAAGTAATGATTTCATCTTAGGATTTAATAGTAGTGACTGGCAGGCCTTAAATGATGATCCTAGTAAACCATTAACTAATCGTTTTAAAGCAACATTTGTACCCGGATCAAGCATGAAGCCAATTACAGCAGCTATTGGTTTGGACTCTGGTGCTATTGACCCTGATCAAGATCTAAAAGCTCAAGATAAATGGCAAAAAGATTCTAGCTGGGGTAATTATTATGTAACGACATTACATGCGCCAACACCAAATGATCTAAAAAATGCCTTAATTTATTCTGATAATGTTTATTTTGCTAAGGCAGCAACAAATATTGGTAAAGAAGATTTAATTGATGGTTATCAAAAACTAAAGATTGGTTCTAAAATACCATTTGAGCTATCATTAAATAAATCACAGTATCAAAATGATGGCAGTGATTTTAATGACCAGCAATTGGCTGACAGCGGTTATGGACAAGGACAATTATTGATGAATCCAGTGCAAATGACAGCTATTTATAGTGCTTTTGTCAATGAGGGTTCAATTAAACAGCCATATTTACTGCTTGATGAAAAACCAGATGATGACTGGATCAAAAATGCTTTCAGTAAAGAAACTGCCAATATGATCAAAGATGATCTAATTGAAGTAATTAGTGATAGTAATGGTACAGGTCATAGTATTTATCATCAAAACGTTGAATTAGCTGGAAAAACAGGTACTGCGGAAATCAAAGCATCGCAAAGCGATACCACAGGTAAAGAAATTGGCTGGTTTGCGGTTATGACAACTAATAGCGATAATCCTATCTTAATTGTTACAGCAGTTGAAGATGTTAAAGATCGTGGTGGTAGCGGTTATGTTGTTGAACATACCAAAGCTCCGTTAGATAGTTATTTAAATAAGTAAAAACCTGCAAACGCAGGTTTTTATTTTAATAATTCTAGAATTTGACTAATATCTTTTTTACCAAAGTAAACATCCTGATCATTGACGATCATACAAGGAACGGACATGATTTGATATTGATCTTTTAGATCAGGAAAATGAGCTAAATCAAACATTTCAGCTTCAATATTAGAATTTTCTAAAGCAATGCGCTGACTAGCCATAACGACATCAGGACACATTGTACATGAAAGTGAAGCTACTACTTTGATATTTAATGGTTTATTGATACTTTTAATTGTATCAATGATTTCTGCTTCTAATGGCTGTTTAGGGCCAACGGCATTATAAATGGCAATGACAAATGAATTAAATTCATGACCACCAGGAATCGCATGATATGAAACGTTTAGATAATTGTCATTTTCATCATAGAAACTGATAGTTGCAATGGTATCAGTTTTAATTACCTGATATGATAATTTATCACTTAAAGTGACAAATTCATCAAGAAAACTGATCATTTCTTTAGCTAAACTGCTATTATCATCATAACATTTTAAAACTAAATTTCTTTCTAGTTTATTAAAGATCGGGGTTAACTGCGCTTTTATGGCATCAGTAATAAAACCGCTAGAATTATCATCAGTTGCAGTTGGTTTTTCTTCGGTTTGTTTAACTTCGATCTTTTTCGGGTTTAGATTATGTTTAGATACAATGTTTGGAATATATTTTTCTAGTGAAGTAGCGGCTTTAGCGCCATCACTTACAGCTGTAACAACTTGACGCAAATCTTTAACACAAACATCACCAGCACCATAAACACCATCTAATGATGTTTTTTGATTTTCATCAACAATCAAGTTACCAGTTTCATTGATTGCAACCTGATCTTTAAATAGGGCAGTAGCTGGTTCGTATCCGGCAAAGACAAATACACCAAAAGTATCATTATCTTTAGCTTCGTAAGTCCAAGTTTCACCAGTCTGGTTGTTTTTAAAAGTCGCACTTTGTAACTGGTTAGTTCCTTTAACTTCAACGATTTCACTATTGTAGTAAATATCGATATCAGGATGTGCTTTAGCTTGATCACTTACTTGTTTAGCACAAGTAAAATCTTCTTCACGAATAATAATCGTTACTTTACGACCATATTTTGTTAAAAAGACTGCTTCTTCAGCAGCCGCAAAACCGCCACCTAAGACAAAGATATCTTTGCCTGTAAAAAATTCACCATCACAAGTTGCACAATAAGCAACACCACGACCTTGGAATTCTTTTTCACCAGGAAAACCAATTTTACGAGGATGGCTACCAGTCGCTAAAACAACACCGACACTTTGAAATTCACCTTTATCGGTAATAATTGTTTTAACATCACCGTTTAATTTAACTTCAGTAACATTAGCTAATAAAAATTCAGCACCAAAATTTTGGGCTTGTGTACGCATTTGTTCGGTTAATTCTTTTCCGCTAGTTTTTACTATCCCTGGATAATTAACAACTTCAGAAGTAATCGTAATTTGACCGCCAATTTTTTCTTTTTCAATTACCAGAACTGAAAACTTAGCACGTGCTAAATAGATAGCAGCTGACAGTCCTGCTGGACCGCCACCTACTACTATTGCATCATATAATTTATTCATTAAATTAATCCTACTAAATCTAACGACGGTTTAAGTGTTTCTTCGCCTGGTTTCCATTTAGCTGGGCAAACTTCATCACCGTGTTCATAAACAAATTGTGAAGCTTGAACGCGACGGAATAATTCTTCGGCATTACGACCAACATTACCAGCGATTACTTCATACATTACGATCTTACCTTCGGGATTAATGATAAAGCTGCCACGTTCAGCCATACCATCAGCTTCAATATATACATCAAGATCTTTAGCCAATTTAGCAGTTGGATCAGCGATCATTGGGTAATTGATTTTTTGAATTGTTTTTGATGTATCATGCCATGCTTTATGAACAAAGTGGCTGTCGCATGATACTGAATAAATTTCACAGTTAATCTTTTTGAAATCTTCATATTTGTTGGCTAAATCTTCTAATTCAGTTGGACATACAAAAGTAAAATCCGCAGGATAGAAGAATAATACACTCCATTTACCTAATAAATCTTCTTTTTTTACTGTTTTAAATTCATTTTGATGAAAGGCCTGAGCCTCAAAATCTGTAAGTTCTTTTCCAATTAATGACATCTTTTCTATCTCCTTTATTTCTATTATTCAACAACTTGTTTTAACATCCAAATTGTTTTAGTAAAATTTTCAATATAACTATCCATTAAAGCCGATATAATAAAGCTATTATTTTGATCAGCTTCAACTTTAATATCTTTAACACTAGTTAATAAATAATCAAAATCTTTAAGCACCATTGCATAGATTTCATTAGAAGTTAAATGTTTTTCATCGGCTTCTTCGATTTTTGCAAGCTTTAAATAGCCACTAAGCGAAGCTACCGGATTGCTTCCGATCATTAAAATATTTTCCGCAACTTCATCAATCGCTTCATTGATATAATTATAATATTCTTCTAATTTTGCATGTACGGTAAAGAAATCTTTTCCTTTAATATACCAGTGAAAGTTTTGTAGTTTATGGTATTCAACTACCAAATCAGCTAGTAAAGTATTTAATTTTGCTTCCATTTTCTCAACTCCTTTTTTTAAAATTATTAATATTCAATTGTCGATATATGTTAGACTTTTCTAACTGTCTAAATTCTACCATGAAATAAATACCGACACAATTATTATGCACTTTTATTTTTTAAATAAACTATTATAAATAAAAAAGACCTAATTAGGCCTTAGCTTGTTTACATGACTCGCGTTCAATTAAAGTACATGGTAAAACGATCTTCATTGGAGTTGGTAAAGGATATTTACTTAAAATATGATAGACGATACTAGCCCCATATTCGCCCATTAAAGTAGCTGGAGCATAGATCGTTGTTAGTGGCGGGGTAGTAAAACTAGCCGCTTTGATATCATCAAAACCAATGATTGAAATATCATCAGGCACTTTGATATGATGTTCCTGCAGCGCTCTTAAAGCACCGATGGCAATAGGATCACTGGCACAAATTAAAGCGGTTGGTAAATCATGATTATTGATCATTTCGACCATCATTGCATATCCCGATTCACTTGTAAATTGATCTTCTAAAAAATAAGGCTGATAGGTAATGTTGTTTTCTTTACAATAATTAATAAAGACTTCTTTTCTTTGATCAAGATAAACTGTCTGATCATCAAGATATTCCTTACCACCTAAAAAACCAATTTTTTGATGATTTAATGCTTTTAAATAATCTAAAGCTGTTTTGATTGCATGGTCAAAATCAAGAGTGATTGTTGAATCGTTGTTATGAAAACTTAGCATATCTAAGAAAATGATCTTATTAGTTATCTTTTTGAATTTAACGATTTCTTCATTACTGAATTTGCCAATGCAAATTAAACCATCAACATTTTTTAATGTTTCTAAATAATTAAGATCGGTTTTAAATGTTCTAATAACATTAATATTATATTGCAAGCAAAAATTTTCGATTCCCTGACGTACTTGCAAATAATAAGGATCATCGATTTCTTGCTGTAATGAGTACCATTGGACGATTCCTAGAGTAAAATCTCCTTTGTTTGTTTTCCTTTTTTTAGTATAATTTAGCTTTTTGGCTGCATCAAAAACCGCCTGTTTAGTTTCATTTGGAACCGATAATGTTTTATCGTTATTAAGAATGCGAGAAACCGTCGCACTAGATACATTAGCTAAATTCGCAACATCTTTAATCGTAGCCATGCTTTACCTCCTTAATTTATAGGTATTATACCTTATTTTTACCATTTATAAAAGATTGATACTACTTATTATACTATTTTTATTAAGCGATATACGAATATCTCAAGTAAAAATAATAATTATATTTACTAAAAATTTACTTATATATTTAGTAAATATATTTGACATCATAATTGTAATCGATTACAATATAAACAAGGAGGAA
>NZ_JAGHEW010000089.1 GCF_017889095.1 Thomasclavelia sp.
CCTGACTAACCGCTATTTCACCAGGATTAGGAAACTTTCCTTTAATGATCGTTTCAGTATTAACTAAATCACTTAAATTATTTTCTACCCTGACAACTAAAAAATTTTGTCCATAGTTAGCTAACCCTTCTTGACTAATTGCTGCTACCTGATCATTATGCTTCTTTAAAAACCGATAATTTTCTTGACTTACTGAACGATTATAATAAATCCAATGACCATTAGTATCTAACACTTTTCGACTATCGGCTTTAAAATAAAGCGGAATCAAAATTGCCATTGAAAGCAACAGAACAAAAATAATTGTTGCCATAAAAATCGTTGCTTTACTGTCTTGTTTATTATGCTTTAATTCATGACAAGCTAATTTCATATTAATATTCATCTAATCACCTTCCCTATCTATATCATAGCAAGTGATTCTTACTAGTTAGTGACTTTAATAAAAATAATTAATGATTTTTTATTTATTGATACAAAAAGGAACGTTTATTCACGCTCCCGTTTCATCTTGATAACATAAGTTTCATTCTTGTTACTATTATAACTTTTTAGCTTGCAATGTATATTTCAATAATCTAAGTAATGATAATATTAAAAATGATTTAATATTTTTGTTTAGCGAATATTTTCGGTAACGTAATAATAAATAAAGCCCCATGATCATTTATAGCTTCAATCGTTCCATGATGAGCATTAATTATTTCTTTAGCCAAAGCTAAACCAATCCCAAAACCGCGAGTATTTTTACTGCTGAAAAAACGATCAAATAAATGTTGCAGATCTTCCTGACTAAAACCACCTCCATGATCATGAAAATAGATTTTTAAATATGATGGTTTATCTTCTAAGTAAATATCAATTGTATCATTAGGATTGATTTCAATACAGTTTTTTAAAATATTTTCAATTGCTTCTGATAACCAGACAAAATCACATCTTAGCTTTTGCTTAGTATCATTAAAATTAATTTTAACGTTATTTTGTAATAATAATGGTGTTAAAATATTTTCAACATTATCAATCAGTTCATATAAATAATAATCTTTAAAATCAAAATCAATAGTATTTGCTTCTAATTTAGCTAAGCGTAATAAGACTTCTAAAAGCTGATTGATCTTTTGAGTCTGATCATAAATATTTTCAATTTTTTGTTTTTGACTTAATGATAATTTTGTTTCTAGTAATAGTTCTTCATTTATTTGCATTGAAGTTATTGGTGTTTTAATTTGATGACTAATATCTTCAATATAATCTTTTAGTTTTACTTTTTCTTGATTAATTTTTTCTAACAGCTTAAAAAAACGTTCATTTAATAAATATAATTTATGCGATAAAACACTTAACTTACTTTCACCATCGATTATTTGAATATGCCCGATTCGATTTTCAATGATCTTCTCACTACATTCAATCAAATAATCTAACTGCCTGTTTAACTTAGTTTCACTGTTTTTTAAAATAACATAAATTACCAGACTATCAATCAACATCAAACCAAGTAAAATATATTTACTTTCCGGTATTGAAAGACATGTTAGTAAAGCAATTAGATCACTACTTACCATAACGCTCATTAGTATTTTTAAATGCATACTATTAGCTTTCATTATTCCTTGTTCCATCGATAACCAATCCCCCTAATTGTTTCAATATAAGCTTTTCCCTGATAAACTCCTAATTTTTCTCTTAACCTTTTAATATGGACTGATAAAGTATTATCTTCGATAAAATTACCTGTTTTTGATTCAATAAAATCTAATAACTGGTTTCTAGTTATCACTCTGCCTTTGGCACTAACAAGCAAAAATAAAATTTGATAACCAATTGCACTAAGAATTATTTCTTGATTATTTTTATAAACTTTATAGTTTAATAAATCTATTTGCAAATCACCACTAGTAATTATCTTATCATCACTTACTCTTCTTAAAATACAATTAATTCTGGCATATAGTTCTTTAATACTAAATGGTTTACAAATATAATCATCACCACCAGCATTCAATCCCGCCACAATAGTTTCCTCATCGTTATAAGCGGTTAAAAAGATAATTGGAATTGAATATTTTGCTCTTAATTCCTTACATAGTGTTATCCCATTACCATCAGGTAAATTAATATCTAAAATAATCAAAACAATCTCTTGTTTTTCTAAAATTGCTATAGCTTCTTTTACTGATTTGCTTTGAAAAACAGTATAATTTTTAAGCTGTAATGCTTCTGTTAAAGAACTTAAGATCATTTTGTCATCTTCAATTAATAAAATCGTTTTTTCCATTATTAAACACCCCATTTTATTTAGTATAACAAAAAAAACATCACTCTAGATGTTCTTTTTGATAAAACTATACCCTTTTTTCACATATCCTTGTTTTAAATAAAACTCATGAGCCTGTAATCGTTGTAATCCACTATTTAAAGTAATCGTAGTAATTTGATTTTTATTTGCATATAGTTCTACTGCATTCATTAATTTAGTACCAATTTTACGTCCCTGATATTTTGATGAAACCGCCAAAGCAATCACTCGTAAAATGGCTCCTTCAATTTCTAAAGCGTAAGCTTTTTCAAAAGCTACAAAACCAGCAACCTGATCATTATTATAAGCAACCAAAAGATGATAATTTTCACTTTGTAACATCATTGTAAGCCGCTGGCAAAATGAATTATAGTTTAGATTTTGATAACCTAACTCATTTTTAAACAACAAATAAATAGCTTCGTAGTTATCTTTTAAACATTCACTAATTACTACATCCATAACTTTCTCCCTTAATCTAAAATAATAGATGTTTTTTACTACTTTTTAATTATTTCTATTTTGCATTGATGCTGTTTTGTTTGAGGATTATATGTGATACCAACAATCAACAAATTATCTTGATATTTTTCCAGTGATTTTGGATATTTCTTTTCTTTAATTTGGGTCAATGCTGTTTCAACTGTTTCATCCCATTTGAGTTCTACAATCATCGCGGGTTTATCATGATATGGTATAAAAACGATATCTGCAAATCCTTTGCCACTTGGCATTTCTCTGATTATTGTATAATGATTTCTGGCACATATATAAGCAATAGATAATGTATATGATAAAGCATTTTCGTTGTTATAAGTTAGAATAAACGTATCTAAATGAGCCTCTTCAATATATCTGGCAACTGTTTCTTCGTCCTGATCCCACATCGCTTCCAATAGTTTTTGACTGTTTGTTATTGCTTTGGTTGTTTCTTTCCAATCAGAGTATCTAATGGAATTGACAAAAGAATCAACGACTTCATTGTTTGGAATGTAGCAGACCTGATTTATTGAATCATATCCCAAATATCCAAGATGTATCAGCAATGTTAGTACATCATCTTCTGATTTTAAAGTTGTCATATCATTTTGGAATGATGATGTTTGCACAGGAACAGTTTCCCCAGCCAATAATTTTATGATATCGTCTTTAAGATTATCAAAATTCATATCAATATAAATTTGCAACGCTTCATAAGTTTCAGTAGATGTCCAATAATTACCGAATTTTTTTCGTGTAATAGATGAAACGACTGAGCGTGGAGAAAATGTTGATAAATCATGAGTAATGTGATAACCATCATACCATTCTTTCATTTCTTTGTAACTGACATCATATTTTAAACATAGATTTTCTACCTCATTTTCAGTAAATCCCATAAACTCAGCTAGTAGCCCAGGGTCAATCATTGATATTTCTTCAAACATATTTAAAGCACTATGGGTTCCATACTTTTTGATTGGAAGAATACCTGTCATATAGGCAAGTTCAACATAAGGCTTATCTTTTAATAGGTTTCTTAAAAAATCAAGATAATTTTTTTGAGCATCTTTATCGTTTTTATATTCTCTAAAGATACAATCCCATTCATCTATAATGAAAATGAATCGTATTCCTGTTTCAGCATAAATATCTTCTATAATTTGAATAAGGTCAGATGAATCTATAAAATCTACATCTGAAAAAATTTTGCTGATTTCTCTAAAAAGAAGTTTAGCAAGCAGTGAAATCATCTTTTCAATATTATGCGTTTTACTTAAAAAATCCTGCATATTCAAATGAAAGACATTATGATTGTTTAGATGAACTTTATATTGTTCAGTTTGACTTATTTTTAAATTATCAAATATTTTTGATGAATTACACCCTTTAGAATAATAGGCAGCAAGCATATTGGCATCAGTTGATTTACCGAAACGTCTAGGTCTAGATACACAAATTTTATTATCAGCAGTATTAATCAGTTGATTTGTATATTGGATGAGTAATGATTTATCCACATATATTTTATTATTAAGAGCCTGTTGAAAACTGTCGTTTCTTGGATTTAAATAGATTCCCATAAAATCACCTACTTTCACGCTTAATTATATCATTTACAAAGTAAAATATCAGTAAAAATATGTACAACTCTGTTTTGCTTTTTGTTTCTTTTTTCACTCATTAATATCATCTACTTTCTATTTTATAAGTAGATGATATTGATTATCAAAAGGAATTATAACGATAGTTTAATAAAAGTAAAAAACTACGAAAATAATTTCCGTAGTTTTTAATATCATATTAAGCTTAAAATTAATCTTGTACGTATGGTAATATCTTATATGTTTTTTTAAGAACAAATCATTAAATTTTGACCAATCACATATCTATCTTACTTTTATTATATTGATTAGATATAGTATATTTATCATGTGCCACCACTTTGCCACCAACTATCACAAATGGCAAAGTACTGTTAATTTGCTCAACTTTTATTTTACTTTAATCACCAAACAGTTATTTATTACACCAAAATAGTACAATAATTCACTGTTTTTTTCAATATATTTTGGAAAAAAAAGGGACAATTTTATTTAAAAAAATAAGTGGCTACCCAAGCTGGTAACCACTTTTATCGGCTTTTTCCTTTTGAAATTACATGCACTTTTTTAGCACTTTCACTCTTTCCAAACAGTTCTGCAAAGCTCTTGTTTTCATCCTTAAACTTCATTCTAATGTCCATTTCGGTATGATGCATTTCATCATTTACAAGATATGTCTGCCCATGACATGTTATTATCAGTTCATCCTTAGCTCTGTCTATCTTGAAGTCAGCTCCAAATTTCAAATCAAAATACTGAATCCATTCATCAAAGGTTTCCTGTACCGTCCACTGTTCTATCTGAACCGGTACCTTTCTATGGGCAATATCATTATACTGGATGCTTATATTGCATCACTCACTGTTATAAGGAATCAGTCTGTCGATTATATCACTAATCTCTTTAGCGTGTCTTATTGATTCTATTTCACTGCCACAGTCCATGATGGAATTAGTGTTGAGCATTTTTATATCATTTTCTTCTGAGTTTGCAAGATTGTATTCTCTTACCATTTCCCTTATTCTGAATTTCTTTGATTCCAGTGACTGGCTGATTTCTTTCGCCTTTTCACAGCTTTCAAATGCTATAAAAAGGTCACCAGTTTCCATATCAATGACATTGTATGCCCTTGAACGGTCTTCAAATTCTACTGTCTGTAACGTATTTGCAAGTTCATCTATCTTTGATATATCCCCCTGAAAGAACAGACATATTGGCGGGTTTTCCATTTCTTTAAAATGTTCTGGATATTCTTTTGAAAGAATTGTTACACAATCAAAATCTTCAGATTTTTTAAAAAGTTCATGTTTCAGTCCTTCATCTATCTCTTCTTTGCGTTCCAGTGCTCTGTAAACTTCCTGCATATTCCCTTCATACTTTAAAGAGAGATATTTTAATACTTCTTCCATATTATTGACTGGCTCCTGTACATCTTTATCGTTCATTATTTTTGCCTCCCTTTCATCTGATTTACGTTTCATGATTTCTTTCAAATTTCCCTGTTCCTTTACAAAATCAACAATTTCATAAACATCTCTGAAGACTTCATTAAGTATCTTCTCACCGTCTTTTCCTTCGATGGCTTTAATCCAAGACTGGATATAGGCTTTATGGTTGCTGATGTGCTTCTCGGACATTTCCACTCCCAGCT
The DNA here is from genome assembly GCF_017889095.1 of Thomasclavelia sp. Classification (GTDB taxonomy): domain Bacteria; phylum Bacillota_I; class Bacilli_A; order Erysipelotrichales; family Coprobacillaceae; genus Thomasclavelia. The sequence goes on from NZ_JAGHEW010000089.1 coordinate 6,038, forward strand.
CATTGCATAAAAAAACTGAGGACAGTTCAGCCTTCAGTTCTTCAATGGAGTATTCCTCAGTTTCACTCTTATTTGCCAGATTCCTGTCAAGTCGCTGATGATGTCCGGTTGAATGACAGCACTCATGTGCAAGTGTTGAAAGATATTCTTCTTCACTGGTAAATGTGTCCTTCAAAGGCATGACAATCATATCCCCTGCTGGACTGTAATATGCACTGTTTTCAGCCGAATGATAAAGTTCAATTTTCTGTGAGGTGAGATAGTTTTCAATAACTTCCTGTGCCACATCATAACGGTCGATGTTCAGGGTGTTTCTTTTAACGGGTTCAATGCCTTCAATTTGCATACCGTTGAATACAGTGTAGTTTCTGCATATCATGTCAAAATGCTTTTCATCAATATCAGTATTGGCAACTATTCTTTTCACTTCATCAAAACCAAAATAATTATTATATTTTCCTTTCCCGTTTTTAAGCGGTCTGCCGATAACATCATTTGCCTTTTTGAGAAGCTGTTCATAGTCATGCTTATCCATCTTATTTTTATGAAGTGCCATAAACCATTTCTCCACGGGATAACCATGTTCGCCCTTTCTGATATGTACAGGTCTTTCTTCAGTAGACATGTTTTTAACCTGTGCAAATGTAAACCATCTGTTGTCATCGTAATGCTTTGCACCTGTTACAAGCGAAAGATATATCTGATTTATTCCTCTGTATTCTATTTCGCTGGTATTGCGCTCATGTCTTAACAGTTTCCATCCCCGATGCCATATCCCGTCAGGTTCTTTCAGTGCTTCTAAAAATATATTTTTCAGTTCCTCTCTCGTTCGGCTCTGTTGCATATTTTATCTGCCTCCTTATAAAAATAGAGAACCGTTTACTGGTTCTCTATGCTTTTTAGATATTTCTTGTATTCCTTCATTTTCTCATAATGCTGTAGCCTGTCACAATAAACATCACCGTCAATCAGCACAAAGGCTGTATACGGCTTCATATTGTTCAGGTCGTTGACATTGATAAGTGGCTGGATATTTTCGCCAAGGCTTGTTGATTCCGATTTTGACGAACGGCTTCTCGTCTTCAGGTCGATGGTTGTCTGTCCTGTCAGCTTGATGAATTCCTCCTGCGACTTACTGCTGTCAACCGAGATATAGATTTTTATGGCAAAGTTGCTTACAATGGTTTCTGCTTTTTCCTTGCCGTACAGTGTTTCGAGCTGGCTGTAAATGCTCTGATAACAGCATATCAGTATCAGTCCCTTTTTACGGCATGTCGAGATGATTGTATCAAAGCTGTTGACATAGGCGCTTCCGCCTTCATCTATGAACATGCATATATCCTTTGACAGCCGATGATTCTTGTTCTTCTGGGCATTGAACAGTATCATCTGGAATACAGCCGTATAGAAAAGCGATGAAATATAATCATAGTTTCTTGATGATTCGTTTGTCTTTATCCACCAGCTTATCCTGCTGTCCTTCTCACCTATCCTGTCTAAAAGCATGCTGTCTTTCTCCATTATTCTTTTGACATTGGAGGTTAAGAACCTTGTGAAGTAAACAGAGAATGAACCACGCACACTTGCCAGAAAGTCCGATGTTTCCGAACCTTTTACCATTGCCTGTACGTTTTTCCATCTTTCAACGACGACTGATGCTGGAATTGAAGTATCAAGAACAACATGCGGGATGACACTGTTACCTTCCTTCTTCATGAGCTGAAGTTCAAGTTCCTCAAATTTCCTGTCAAGTTCCGACATACCGCTGTCATCCTTATCAGTAAAAAGAAGATTGAACAGCCTCGCTATTTCAATGAAGTTGCGCTTTTCCCTGTATTCATCGAGATAGCACACAAGCAGTATCAGTGTCTTTGCAATCTCTCTTGTCGTGCTGTCAAAGAAATCATCTCCCTTGTCCTTTTTAGGAATGAGCGTCCCCAGCAGGGAGTCGATATAGTCATCGTCTATTTCCTCATCGAATGATACATGGGTGTCCTTAATCAGTCTGCCTTTTCTCGTTCTGATATAATAGAGCGGATTAAAACAGTCTCCCTCAAAATTGTAAAGGTCAAGCACTCTTACCCTGTAGCCGTGCGCTATATAATAGTCGTGCCATTTATTTTCGAGAACATCTCCGGTATCGTTGATAACCTTATCCAGTGTCATGTTGCGCTGAAGATTGGGCTCGATGATGCTGGTTGTCTTTCCCCCACCGCTTCCTGCAATAACCATGATAAAATTGTTCTTTGTCTTATTGACATCTGTACCCAAGGCTATGTTCTTTGTAATGACGATATTGTTATCATCTATACTGCTTCTGTATTTCCTTGCTTCATGTGTCTTGTGTATGCGTCCTGCTGTGAATTTGCTGTTTGGCTTGTTGCTGAAAAAAGTGCTGTAAATGAAAACGACTGCCATCATTATTAGCATGATGCCTAGCGTTGGATTTTCAGCAATAAAATCTATAATCTGTTTTATATCTTCCATGTCTATCTGCTCCTTGTTCTTCCTGATTCTTCCATTTCCGCCTGATGAGTGGAATGTACGCTTTTTGATATTTCTCTGATGGTTGCATTGCCAACACCGGATGCTGTACGCTTTGCTCTGTACCCTGATGCCCTGTTCTGAAAACTTTTATTCATAGCTTTACTGACTGCTTTTTCTTTTGACAGTGTTTCACCACCATTGTTGTAAATAAGTTCAGCATAAAGGTTGTGTCGCTGTTTTCTGGTTAGCGTTGCCCCATCGTTTCTTTCCTTCATGATGGCTTCATATATCTTTGCATCATCACCCAGATAGGCATATTTCTGCTTGAGGCTTTCAAGCTCATTGTAATGAAAACGACTGAGATGATAGGTATAGATTTTATCCACGTTCCTTTTTCTAAACGACTGATGCTCAACGTTGGCTTCATGCCCCAGCTCCTTCAACTTTCTGTTTTGCAGGAGTACCATGTTTTCTCTCAGCTCCCTGATTTTCTTGGGACTCAATTTTTTATCATCCAGCTCACTAAAATAGATGAATTTTCCTGTCTTTTCATCACGATACGTTTTTGACAGCCACTCTTTTTTTTCAGCATCATATCTATTTGCCATGACGACAAAATGCATGTGAAAGTTATCATTGATGTTCTTTCCTTCATCAGATTCGCCAGAACTGATATGAAGTGCATAGTGAACGATATAGTCCTTGAAGTTGTCTCTAAAATAATCATTCAGGTCTTCTTCTAAAAGCTTGGCTGTAGCCTCCCTGTCAATATTTCCATCTCTATCTTTCATAACCAGATTATTGGAAAGGTTCATGATGCAGTCCCTTGATATAAGTGCATCAAATCTTTTGTTGGCTTCGCACTGTTCAATCGAGGCACAAAGCTTTTCTATATCCTTGAATTCCTCTGGTGTTCCTTCAGGCATGACTGTTTCAGCAAGAATCAGGTCATCCTTTTTTTCCTTCTTCCATGAAAAGCTGTATGTCACGTTTTCGGTCAAATCCTTATAGTCTTCTCTGTCAATATAGGCGCATTTTGCAGTTGTCTGAAAATGATGCCTGTTTTCCATGATAAAACTTAATTCCAAATCCATATCACTTCCTTTTTATGGTTGGGCTGGTTGGGAGCGGATGCAGGTTCACCCTGCTGATCCATGCATCTGCGGGTATTCGTTAGAATACGATTATGAGCTTAGCTTTCCAACCCGTTATCTTTATCATCATTTGTTCTTCATTTAAAATCAGCATCTTCAATAGCTTTAAGTATTCTGAACATGATTTTCTGACACTCCGGTGTTAAATCGTTCGTTCCCTTTTCAATAATCTGTGAATAGTTTTCTAAAAGATTGAGTTCAAAAATTTTTTTAATCACCAGTGCACCAACGTTGCATTTGCACTGTTTTTCAAAATTAAGCTGTTGCAGTTTTTCCAGTTTCCTGATTTCTTTTTCTTTTAACTTGTTCTTTACATCGCTGGCATTAATCCTTTTAAGGACATCAATCAGCTTTTTCATTTCGTCTTCCTGATAATAGTTCATCAGGAATTTAATATCCGATTCCTTTAGACCTCCTGTATTTTTAAGTAGTCTTCTCTCAAAATCAGTCAGCTTCACTTCAGGACATCACCTCCTTTTGCATAAAAACTTTTCAACAAAAAAAGCAGAACTGGTTAATGTTCTGCCCAGAAATACACGTAGATGATGCCGTCTACCTTTTGAATATAATATGGTTCTTCAGTGAAAAATGAATCACATTCAATTATCTGGCTGTCTTTAATGTTAAAATTCTTTTGAATATAATTTTCAATTTCCTTCTTGAAATCTGGCTTTTTTTCACATAATGAATCAATGCCATCAGAAAAAATTACTTTCTGATTTTGGTTTTTTGTTGTTTTATTTTTCATATTTTTGTTATTCTCCTTTACAGTTATTTTTATTTTCTTTTAGATATTTTTCGAAACAGAAATTGTATAATTCGAGCACATTCTGCTTTTCTTTTTCTTCAAATCCAAAAATATTTTTGAAACAATTAAAATAATTCTCTCTTTCCTTTTTAAGAACGAAGCCGTATTTAGCCTCGTTCTTCTTGAAAGATTTAGCGATTTCATCCATAACGTGACGGTATAAATCTATCTGTTGATTGCACTTTTTTTCAGCTACCATTAATCTAATATCGTAATTCAAATCATTTAAATATTCTGCTTTTTCTGTTTCTTCTAAAACATCAAAATATAAATTCTTTACTTTTCCAGACATTTGTCTATCCCCTTTCTTTTTTTTAAAATTCAATGTCATAATCATCTTCAATGTTTGAATCGTCAAACTCAAACTCTTCCGAGAATTCTGAAAAATCAACTTCGCCTTCTGCCTGTTCTTCCACTTGCACCTGGTATCTCTCTTGGGCAGGTAACTCAGTCTGTTCTGCTTCAGTTTTGAATTGATATTCTTCGACTTTGACATTACTGCTTTTAATTCTTTTTGACATGTCAATTAATTCTCCAACTAATACCTGAGCAATTTTCATTGGCAAAATTACTGTTTCAAAATCATCTTCAGGCGAATATCCTCTGGTGATAAACAGTGTATTCATTTCGTCAATCAGCAATCTGTTCCCTGATTTTTTAATGTTTCTAACGTTTCTAATAATTGATTCTCTTTGCTTCCCGGTTGCATCGTTAACATCTTTAGTGGTATCATTTTCTACAAAATCGTAGCTTTCAGTTATTTCAGTACAGCTTGAAATTTGAGGTAAATTCATTACTGATTGCTGATGCTTCAAGCGAAGAATATATCTGCTTCCGGTAGCAATATCTTCAACAGTTATCTTGCTTTGTTGCTTAGAAATTTCAAGATTGAGATTAACTCCTAGCTGTCGCATTGTTTCAGCAATTTGAATAAGCGAATCCTTTAATTCCTGCTCCTTTGATTTGGATTTTGATTCCTCCTGAACGGCTGATTCATCTGATGTGCTGTGTGCTAAGCATTTGACTGCTAAGCGCGTTTTTTCTTCAATTGTTAAATGTTTTTCTTTAGACATAAGCATGTCTCCTTTCTACCAATTTGACATTTAAAACCATGAAACATTGCATGAAATGCGTTCTGTCCTAATGTCAACTATAATGTTACGGTTTGGCATTGTGGATTATAGCGATGGTGTAGAACTGCCTTTTTCGGCACAAAAAAAGGAAAGTGCTCAGTGCATTTTCCTTCCAAATATTCTACTTTCATCATATCATAATTATATCATATTTTTCTGTTTTGCTCAATGCATGGCTCCACTACGCATTCTATTTTTTCACTTGCATTAGATGGTCAATGCTATAGTTTAATTGATATTTTCTCCATTCTATGATACATTTTTAATGAACAAGGCATTACATGATTTGCTGTCAGTTTCATAATCATCATGCTGTAAGAATATTGTTAACAGAGAAGATGGAGGTGAGGAAAAATGAATTATGTTCAGCCAACTCGCAGTGCTTTCATCATTCCTCATGGAGCAAAGCTGAAAAGAAAAAATGAGTCTGAGGCATTAAGAAGACAGATGGATTCCCTAAGAAAATGCCTGAACAAAGAGAAATCTTCAGACAGTAAAAGAGTCTATGAAGTAGAGCTAGCAGATGAGTAGAATAGAAAATATTATTAAGTGCGGTAGCAGAAACAGACGAAGACTTGAGAGATTTAGGTCTTCGTTTTAATATGAAAGCTTATAGAGAAATATTCCTTTTATTGCTTCGCAGTTGGTTATAATTTTAAAAAGCTATAGATACCGCTTTTTAAAATGAGCAGGACAGCTTAGAGTTTAGAGAGTCTGTCATAGCTGTATGATATATATTTGCAGGTTGACAGTTCATAGAAAAATTAGGTGTTTCCTGACTAAAAGCTATAGGTATCGCTTTTAAGAGTTAGCTAGAGTTAGTTAGAGTTAGCTAGAATCAGTTTCATTATTTAGTGCTTCTATTAGAGCAGTGAGAAGAATATTTATAGATAGACAATTTATAGGAGATTAAAATATTTCTTGTCTAAAAAGCTGTAGGTGTAGCTTTTTAGGAATGTCTAAATCATCTAAAACTTGCCTGACGGCTGTATGCAATGTATCTGTTTTCTCTTAACATCCAGTGCCAAGCTAAAACTGTTTTTCTAAAATCCTGTATCTGATGATATGTGCTTCATAGCGATCGACACTGAACCAGTAACTGTTATTTAGAATAATACTCTGCTGTTACGCAACACTTTGTTATAATCTGCAACTCATTGTGTAGCCCCACCCAGCGTATCAACCTTTAGAAAAATGTTTAGCCTCCTGCCTCCTAAAGGCAGGTCTAACACCAAAGGCAACAAAAGCAACATAAATTTTAAAACTATTTATTTTTTTAAAAGACATATTATTTATAAAATTTTTTTTTAATAAATGTTGCCTTTGTTGCCTTCATCTCAAACCTGCTACTAATTTTACCTAAATCCTATATAATTCACTAGAATTGCTGACTATTCCTAAAATATAATACTGCTCAATGCTAAACCTGTCTAAACTCTCTTGGCAACGGACGGCTACAAAGACAACAGAACTGAGCTATGCTGACTTCTGTTCCAAGAAAAATTACTATTTTGCATGTTCCATACTCATGAGAGCATAAATGCTCTGTCTAAAATGTTGCCTTTCTTATCCTAAAACTGCAACTTTGTTGCTCTCTAAAACGCTGGGCTGACCTTGTCCTCTCTAAAGACAAGGTTCTCTCGACTCTCTAAAAATCTCTATCCCCTCACCTGAACAGTTAAATCTGCACATGACTAAATGTGCTATATATCTAATGCTGTAAGCTCTAAATAAAAAGGCACTACCATTTGGTAATACCTTACTGATGATGCTCATATTTTATAATTTTCTAATTTTAAAGTCTCTGATACGTTTACGGCATTCCCTGCCGTCCACCTTGCCATGGTCTATTGCAACTCCGTGTTCCTCCAACGCTTTATAGAATTCTCTGTTTGAACATACTTCGATTTTCTCTGCCTTGCAAAATTCCTTATATCTATTATATATAGAAGTTCCATTTTCAACAGCATCATCCATAGGAATAAGATGCTCAGCAATGAAATTTCCCACATAATCATTCATGCTGTAATATGTACTTGTATCCTGCTCGATAGAGCTTGGCTTTTTCAAGCCTTCGCTTTCATACATTTCCAATCCCTTCAGCATCCAGTTGAAGATGCCTGACACATTATCTTCTTCCTGTAAACGTTTCTTCAATGTATGGTCCTGTTCTTCCTCGCTGAAATGTCTATTAAAGGTAATGACCACCAGCTTGTTTCCTTTCACGAGGCTTTCATCATAAAATCTTGGCAAATAATTCGTATGCATGATTATTTTGCATTCAGGCATGAATTCAAATTCATGTCCATAAAGCTTTCTGGCAGTTACCGTATCTTCTCCTACAAGCTGTTTAATCAGTGCACAGTTGAGCACCATGTTTTTGGGTGGTTCGCTTATGAACACAGCTCTGACTCCTTTTAATCTTGCAATATCTTCAGATGGGCCTCGGCTGTACATTTTCTTCTGTGCTATCATATCTGGCTGTGAATTTGATGAGTACCCTTTGTTTCTCCCCAAAACATAGCTTACAGTTTCAGTCATGGTACTCTTTCCGTTTCTGGTTGTTTCCCCGTAAAAGATATACATTTGCCCCTGAACGGTTGAACCCGTTAAACAGTAACCAAACAATTTCTGCAAATATTCTACCTTTGACTGGTCTTCATCCATAACCTCATTTAAAAACTTATTCCAGTCATCGCTGACAGCATCTTCTTTATAGACAACAGGAGTGATTTTTGTAATCAAATCCTCACTTCTGTGCTTTCTAAACACTTTGTTCCTGATGTCGTATGTACCGTTTTGACAGTTAATGAGATTTTTATCCTTATCAAAATCTTCATAGCACACGCTTATGCGATGTGCAACATCCTTTAAAAGCTTTGCTCTATTTCCAAATTTGCCTAAATTATTTATTGCTTTAATATAACTTTCCACCGCATAATATTTTGCCTTAAAATTATGACCCCCTTTTTTCTGTGTAACGCTATCCAAATGATTACTATACATTTTAATTGCATCACAGAAATAATCTGCCTGACTTTGAGCAAAGACGCTGCAATTGTCAGCTTCCCAGTATTTCCCGTTGAAATACCAGAATTGCTTATCATCTGCATTATATACAAGAATATCCCTGATGCATAAGCTGAACCATTTGGTAACATCTAACTCCCTTTTATCCTCTCCGCTGTTATATGGGTCTAATTCCTTGATTTTTTCATAATATTCCTGAGTTCTGTTTAATTTTGATTTTTGGCTCATATTCCAAATCTCCTTATTGATATTTTCAGTAAAATTAGTAAAATGAAAGCAGAGATAGCAATATTACTGATAGATACGTGAAAATAATTTAATCATGCTATTTCTTGCCGGTACTCAGCGCCAATTGAATACCGGCTTTTTCTCTGCTTCATCATGATATGACTGTCGATTTTTAAACTTTTATATATGATATACTGTGAATTATGCTATTCTAGCGACATGACATATCATTATGTAACAAACATATTCAAAAAACTTCTTATCATCTGTTATCAGTTACCACGGCTCCTTTTGTGAATTTTTTGATGTCAAATAAATTTATTTTTCATCATCTTAAACAATACGGATTGGCATTCCTGTATATAGGGATGGTGTAATCACCTCATCTAACGACCTATTAATCTTTAAAGCTAATCATTAATTTTCCGTCTTCATAGCATTCAATACTGACATTAATTTTCAGCACCCTGCTTACAAAGTGACAGCTCTGTTTTGTGTGGATCAGCAGATAAAGATAACCTGTTAGCTCTTCTCTAAAATCAGCGTTATGCCTTAATGCGTAATAAATCTCATCAGTCATAACAATATTGCTTCTGTTCATGGTTCGGTAGACATATCTGCCTAGTGACTTTTCTTTAATCTCACTGACTGAACAGCACTGAAAATACACATCTCCAACTTCATCCTTGAATACTGATACCCTTTCATCAGCAATACTTACAAAGAAATCTTCTCCTCTTTGCATGAGGTTTCCTCCTTCCTTTTAAATTAACAGCAAGAACAGAGAAGCATATATGAAAATGCCTTCTGTTCAACTGTCAAGTCCAATGGTACGAATTGGCAAAAGAGTCTATAGCGGTCGTGTAAAAATGATATTATTTTTTTTACACACTATTTTTCACTGCCTCCTCCAGTTTCTTTTTTGCCTTTGCTTTATCTGCCAAATATCTTTCATGACGTTTTTGCTTTCTAATTTCATCAAGTTCTGCTAACCAAATATCCATCTTTGTAAAATTGATTCGGCATCCTCCGGCACTTACATAGATACCCCATTTTTCTGTTTCTTCTTTAAAATAATATCTAACTCCGTCGTAGACCTGTTCCATTGGATAATCTCCATCTTCAAAAAATAAATAACCTTTTAATCTGCTTTCCATGTTTATTTCCTCCTGTTAATTTGATTTTGATTTTTTGCTCACTCATACGTGTTTCGCAAATTTATACATGTTGAAAACACCCTGCTCAAAATTAGAGTCGGGGACACTATCAAATTATCAGGATTTTGTCAAATCTATAGTTTTGGTGTCAGAGCATAAAAAAAAGAACACTCCTTTTTGAAGTGTTCTGGAAACATATTTTTTATCACAATCGAAAAGATTAGGTTTTTAGAAGACGCACCAAAGATTGGCTGAATCCCTGCAATATTGACTGTAGTGAACACCATCAAGATTGCCATCAAAACATTTGCAATTCTGTTGAAAATACTTTTGATTTTCATTAAGTCGTTTTTTCTCCTTTCTAACAGATAAAACAAAAAAGGCCTTTTTTAAAATAAAAGGACTGATGTGGTATTTTGAATTACCTGTTGTAATAAAATTTATAACAGGATAAGAAAAGGAAGCGGAATTTTTCCTCCACTTCCTTGTACTAATCCCATTATACCAAAATTCTATCTTAAAAGTCCGTTCAGTTCAAGACATGGCGCATCAAACTGAAAAAAATTTTTTCTTTCTAAAAATTGAGGATTATATCGATGAAATTAACGCATCTTATTGTATTTTTTGTACAACTTTTCTAGGTTATAATCATTGATTTCTGCGACATATACCTCGTTTCCACATTCAACGCATTTAGCGACCTTGCCTATATAGGAATATGTTTTTCCTTTGATAATTCCTTCCATTCGTTCTGTTGCAATACTGTAATCTACATCTTTGCGACATTCTTCGCAGAATACCTTGTTTTTCATTCACTTCTCTACTCCTCTCGCTTTTTACCATCATATTTGTTCCTATGACCATATTGTAATTGATTTTCTCGTTCCAATATGGATTTGCCTGTTACAGCGGGACAGTAAAATATCCCAGTTAATATATTCGAATCAAAATTATTGTTTTCTAAAATCTTCAATGTCTCGAACTTTTGTACCAATTAATGAATTCTTTTTGTCATCTGGGTGATAGAAATCCCAGTCTCCGATTTTCTTTGCTGTGTTTTTTCCAATACTTCTGAATATTTCGAATTCTTCGTCTACTTTAAAGATGTTTTTAAAGATGTCTTTCTTTGTCATAATCTTATCCTTTCTGGTATAGATTCGCCTGTTATAGCAAGATTGCAAATTATCCAAAATTATCTAAATTTGTTCTTCGGCTCTAATATAATAAATAAACCCATGAAGATTATCTAAAACATGTCCAACGAATTCAATGTTCTCTGCAGACATTTATAGCACCCCCACGTGACATGCTCCCACACCTATGCTTAGCATTGAGGTGGGGACTTCTCGCTCAAGTACCCTATTGAGAACAGTATCAACGAGCTATCCCCGTGTGTCCCACGGTTTTGTATGTTTGGTTGAGGTTATGCGAGAATTATACGCATACCTTCATTTCTTATGTTTGTAGCAGCATTAGTATCTCTGTCATGATGCGTCCCACATTGCGGACAATCCCATTCCCTGACAGATAGATTCTTTGTAACAGGATTTCTGTATCCACAGACTGAACATGTCTGACTGCTTGCAAAGAATCTATCCACCTTGACAAGAGACTTGCCCATGCCTTCAAGCTTGTACTTTAGGAACGTGACAAACATCCCCCATCCATTATCTGATACAGACTTGCCGAAATTAAGATTTTGCGACATTACCTTCATATCCAGGTCTTCTATGCATACGCAGTCATAGGCATTGGCTATCTGTCTTGACTGTTTATGCAGAAAATCCTTTCTCTGATTGGCAACTTTCTCATGTAATTTAGCAACCTTGATACGCTGTCTGTCACGATTTTTAGAGCCTTTCTGCATAAGTGAGAGTCTGCGCTGTTCACGTTTCAGACGCTGTTCAGCCTGTCTGTAATAGCGAGGATATTGAGGCTCATTACCATTGCTGTCTCTGTACAGCTCATGCATAGAATAGTCCAGTCCCAGAAAAGTCTGAGGATTTATCATCTGTACTTGGATTTCGTACTCAAATAATATGCTCGCATAATACTTTCCAGATGGTGTCTGTGAAACAGTGACAGATTTGAGTCTGTAATCTGATGGTATATCCCTGTGCTGTCTGATTTTGATTTCACCAGCTTTAGGCAGCTTTATATATCCGTTTTCGAGCCTGATATTTCCGTTTATACAGTTGGTTGTATAGCTTCTGTGAGGGGATTTTTTTGATTTGAATTTTGGAAATCCCACTTTAGGTGAACGAAAGAAATGATTGTAGGCACTCTGAAGATTTATTTGAGCGTTTGACAAAGCAAGACTATCTACTTCATTGAGCCACTCAAATTCTTTTTTATACTGTGCAGGTGTAATATTCAGTTTTTGTCCAGTTTTCTCATAATGCATGATTTTATCAGCAAGCATACGGTTATAGATAAACCTTACACAGCCAAATGTTTTGGTAAAAAGTATCTGCTGTTGAGGATTTGGATATATCCTGAATTTATATGCCTTGTTCAATGTTCATCACCCTTTCGCTAAATTTTAGTGTTATATATATTTATTGCTTTACCAACAGTGAGATTCAATTCATCCCCCACTTATAGAAGAAGGGGAATTCTTGCTATATTATGTTAAATGAAATATTACCTATAAATTTCAAAAATATCCTATTATGTCTCCGTTTGTTACCAATGAAACTTGCTCTCAATTTTCTATTTCTGTCCTTTCAAAACATTTTGTTTCTCATACAGAATATCTCGTTCACTACAAAGTGATTTCATACGCTCCAACTGTTGAATGCCATTTTATTTTATCGTTATCAATTACATTTTTCTCACCACTTTTGTAGACAGATTTCCAGCATTGTTCTTTTCTCGATATATCAATTAAAACAAAATCATTTGTATTAAGGATTTTATCAATCAAATAATCAATATATTCAATGACAAAATTATCAACATTTTTGAACCTTTGAAAATTGATTTTGTCATACTCTTCTTTGGTTAAATTTTTGAACCATGCATATACGTCTTTGTCCACAGGACCATAGAACCATGCTTCAAAAGATGCATCAAACAAATCTTCGTCATAGCCAAATTCCATCTCGACCATCTCTTCTAAAGTGTCACCTGAGGTGTCTGTCAAATGCTGACTTCTTATCTTTCCTCCCCAATAAGCATATAAGAAATATAATGATTTTTGAAGTTTGATAGGCGTTATCTTTTCACAGTTAAATTTTTCTTTGTATCTGGTCATTAAATATTGAACCAAATCCCATTTGTTTAATATAGCCATGTTTGTTCTCCTAAACAGTTATTGCAGTATCATTCTTTTTTGTGATTCGGTTAACATAGAATTGGAAACTATTTCTTCTTTTTCCTTTAGATATTTATTAGCAAGATTTATATAATATGTATCAGGAACAACATATTTGTGATTTTCTGACTTTATTTTACCTGATTCATTAACATCAAATTCTATAAATCTGTTTTTATCTATTCCGGATTTTAAAGCTAAATCAACGAGAACTCTTTTTGATTGGTTTGAAGAAGAGTCAAATGTTAATTGTTTTAGATACTTGCTTAATAAAATTTCATAATCAAGCACTGTAACTAATGCAACATAATTTGAATCATTTTTTATATGATTAACATATAATTTTTCCATTGTTAATATCCCCTTTACACTTATCGTTTAATGTGAGTTCCAAACATAGCTTCACCACCAAAAAATAGTGCTTTACTAATACCGACTCACCTCCTTCAGTTCACTACCATAACAAATAGTGTTATACTTACACCTCAAAATTAGTTATAGTCATATCGTAATTGAATTGCTTCTTTCTGATATGGATTTGCCTGTTACAGCAGGACTGTGAACTGTCCTGATTAAGACTTTATATCTTAACTGACTATATTATAGCAGTTGTTATCTATTTATATAGTCATGGTGTAATTCATTCTAAAAAATTATATATATTCTATAAAAATAAATAAAGGATTCAAACACTTTGTTTAAATCCTTTCTGTTCTACTATTGATTAAAATTTTATTTTGTTAAATTGTCTTCGATAAATTGTCCTAATTTTTCTTTGATTTGCGCTCTTGTTGCACCATTTAAGTTCTGGATTTCCTTAGCAGCATTTTCATAGTAATTATCATCTACATTGTTAAATTGATATGTTTCTATAATTGTATTCCCTTCTGAATCTTTTGATTCAACTGTGATTGTTGTATCCTCAAAAGTAACAGTTTCACCGTTTTCTTTAGAAGTAAAAATTTTCTTTCCGTCTTGTTCGTTTAGTTCGTATTCTTCATCAATATCAGCTATAAGAGGGTCAAGAGAAATACAACCAGACTCGTTTTTTTCAAGTTTATACTTATCTAAAAAATTCGAGTATTTTTCTCCTCCGCTGTCTACCTGTTCGTATTCTTCTTCTAGAGTACACCCATATTTTCCTGTTATGAAAATTGAGTATCCAGAATAATCATTACAACTAGTTCTAACAGTGTCATAACCAATGTACCCTTCTTCTGTTTCTCCAACTGAATAAAAATTAATTTTTTCCCCAGACTCGTTTGTTTGCAATATATGATTATATTGTTCATACTCGGACAACGTTTTCTCGATTTCGCTCTCGCTGCTGCATCCACTCAGCGTAAATACCATGGCCGCTGCCATAAATAAAGAAGTTAATTTTACTATTGTTTTTTTCATTTTCATAATAATAAGTCCCCTTTCAATTAATTTGTAGGTAGATATTTCCTCTATCCTTGGCTATATTCTAACATTAAATGTGTGAAATCTATAGCTTTCGTGTAAAAATAATGAATGATCCATTATCGTTTTTTTTATATATGTTGTTAATATCTCATACCTCTTATACCTTGTATGAGAACAGTGCTACCCAGTAGTTTCCACATCTTGCTATAGCTACTTTTGTACACCATTTTGAAATCATAACTTCTCTATGAGTTGGTGAATTTAACCATGCAGTGTATGCATCGTATGTTCCTGTTGAGCCAAAGTGGAGAATTTCTCCTGTAACTCTGTAAGCAATACTTGTCCCTTGAGTTCCATCCGGTCTTGTATGTGAGAAGTTTGTGGTAATTTCCTTGGCTCTTGTTTTTACTGCACTTTCCAAATCTGAATCCCATGTAAGCGGGTCCTGACCTGCTCTTGCTCTTTCCTGATTGAAGTATGTTACCATTTCTCTTACAAGATGAGGCTGGCTGTTTACACTGCTGTTTTCTACTATGACTATTTCTTCCTGTTTTCCGGTATTTGGATTTGTAACTGTCTTTTTCGTAGTCGTTGAATTAGCTGGTGCTTTTTTTACTGTTACACTGCATTCAGCCGACACTCCATTGGCCTCTGCTTTGACAGTTGCTGTTCCAGCCTTTTTCCCCGTTACTTTTCCCTGTCCATCGATTGTAGCAATGCTTTCATCCGATGAAGAGAATGTTATATTGCTGTCTTTTCCCACGACAGTTGCCTGAATGACAAAATTTTCTTCAACATAGATTGTTTCTTCAGATTTATCAAATGTAATCGTAGGAGATACAATCTTGACATTCAATTCCTTTTCAGATTTATTTTTGGAAGCATCTTCAGCTTTGACTGTTGCTTTATAATCTCCTTCTTTGGTGTAATCGACTTTATCATCTTTAAATGTTAAAGTGACTTACTGTAAATCTGTTGCATTGAACTGGCTTAATATTTCCGATACTTTTGCTTCATCCGGATTGCAGTCTCTGGTAATCTGGATTTCTTCTACTGACTTATCAAACTCAGGCTTTGTTGTATCCTTGACCGTGACCTTAACTTTATGCGTTTCATCTTCATATTTTAAAGTGACTGTATGTGTTCCAAGTGATGCATATTCCTTATCGTTTTTCTTTTCATCGGATGACACCTTGATTTTGGATATTACATCTTTATCAGTTTTATCTTTATCAACGTAATCTTCAGCTTTCAATGATATGCTTTCACCGTATTCCAAAGTATATGTTTCTTTTGCTAAAACTATCTTATCTCTAGTTAGTACAAATATAATCGAGCCTATTACGATAAATGAAATCAAACATACTATAATACTTATAAATATTTTTTTATTTTTAAAGATTTTTTTCATAATCACCCTTCCCTATATCTTTCATCTCTCTATAGATAAATTTTACATTACCTAAAAATATTTTTCAATGTTAATCCGTCATTTTCTGACCGATTTTGATTATAGAAGATTTTAAAATATATAATCTAAATAGGTGATGATACATGAAATTAAAGCGTATTTCAGATTTAAGAACAGATGCAGATTTAAGCTGTGCATCTCTGGCACGTAAAATTGGTGTTACCGATAGAACTATGCTAAGGTATGAAAAAGGTGAAACTGATATACCTACAGAAGTTCTAATTGATGTTGCTGATTATTTCAATGTATCAATAGATTATCTTTTGGAAAGAACCAATAACAAGGAAATCAACCAGTAGGATTAATTCCTGCTTTTTTTATTTCCAAATTATTTATTGCGATGTAAAATTCTCGCAATAAAATTTCGATATATATCAAACTTTCAGAAATCAGCATAGAATAATCCTGTATATTAATATTTTCACACGCATTCTTATCTTCTAAAATAAATACATGTTCCTTTAACGATGCTGTTAAATTTATTAAGCGATTAATTTCGTCTAAAACATTTCGCTTATTCTTGACAGTATTTTCCAGTAAATCATTTTGTATTTGTGTTATGGAATGCATCATATCTTCATTAACAGCATCCTCCTTTAACAGTTCTAAATATCCGATAATATCGTTGATTTTTTCTCTTTGAACATATACCATTGCTCGTTCCTCCTTTGTCATAATTATGTTTCATTATCTAAACAATGCAAATCATTTGAGAGTCTAACTAACTCTTTATAAATGGAATCTAAATTTATAGAAATTGCATATATATACTTTTCGACTCTAAAATCAATTTGTGAATATGCTCCATTCAATACAGTTATCTGTTCTTTAATAGAATCTACCATATATGATAAATTATCTATTTTATTGATGATGTCCAGCCTGCTTTTTATTTGATTGTCCATTTTATTCTGTCACCTCACTTTTTACATCAGTATCTTCGCTTAATCCTTTTAATATTTCAGCAATATGTAATAACATAGTTGTCTGATACCAGTCCATCTTAATCCCGCATTCAATATACTGATTCAATGTATCGCAGTATTTATTGATTAGTTTTTTAAGATTTTTATAAGTCTTTGGATTGCCATAAACAATTATACTTTTATCGAGCAGTTTACTTATAAAATATTCCTGTTTGTTCATTTCAGTTAAACTTATCAGTTCATCCAGCCATTCAAATTCTTCATCGCTGACTCTAAAACAAACACAGTTTTTACGCTTTCTGCCGTTTCTTTCTCCATATCCGTAAAAAGGCATGCTAGTTCACCTCCTTTCTTAATTCATCAAGTCTTTTGATTATCTTGTCTTCACTGCCATCAAGAAGTTCGGCATACATATAAGTTACTGTCTGTTCTTTATGTCCGGTTCTTCTGGCAATTTCTACAACATTGAATCCTAAAGAAAATAAAAGTGAAATATGCGAATGTCGCAAGCCGTGCAATTTCATATATGGCAGATTTGTCTTTTTCCATATTGATCGCCAGTGATTTTGTACTGTTTTCTTATGAATGGGAAAAACAAAATCTTCGTCTTTCAAATTATATAGTCTTCTGATATAGTCCTGCATTTCTTCAGCGTATGATTTAATCATTTTAATTCTTCGTGGCTCGCCATTTTTCGGCGTAGTTATCGTATCTCTAAATTCAAGATTATCATTTTCATTCCAGTACGCTTCCTTACCAGAAGCATTACCTCTGATATAAAGATAGTTATTTTCAAAATCAAAATCTTTTTTTCTCAATGCAAGTGCCTCTCCTATTCTAACTCCGTTCCAAAACAGTGTCTCAAACAGGTGATAGTCCACATCATCATCCATAGCAGCTTCCGCAAACTCCTGATACTGCTTAGCATTCCACCACTTGCTGTTAATAAAATCGACCTTGCTGATATGATTGTTATTATCAAAGTTTCCTGCAATATTGGCGGGGTTCTTTTTAAGACCATAGAACTTAACAGCAAAGTTGAAAATAGCGCTCAATTGCCCATGTATCTTTTTTAAATATGCCAGAGATAGATACTGATTTCCTCTGGATGATTTCTTACATGCAAGTTCCTCGTGCCAGTGAACAATATCAATCGCTTTAATATCATGAATATTGCGATTTTCAAAATATGGTAAAATATGCAATTTATATATTTCTACTTTTCCCTGTAAACTGCTTCCTTTTATTTTGCAGATATTCTTGCTGGTTTTTGGACACAGATATTCAATATATCTTTCATATAATTCACGAAAAGTTATATCAGTCGAGTTTTCCACCTTGCTTAAAAAGTGTTTTTCCCATGCTACTGCTTCTTTTTTCTGTGAAAAACCTCGCTTATGCTTTTTGCATGTCTTGCCGGATAAATCTTTATATCGAAGATATACCTGCCACTGTACAACTTCTTTATAGCCGTTTGATGTTTTCACCTTTTTCATATATTTGCTAACAGACATAATCATTCACTCCTTTTGAACGATTTTCATCTACATACATAC